>JAQGHS010000109.1 GCA_028291605.1 Planctomycetaceae bacterium
GGTTCCGTGCTGATCTTCGATGAAGTCATGACGGGGTTCCGGGTCGCGTTCGGAGGTGCCCAGGGTTTGTATGGCATCAAGCCCGATCTGACGACGCTCGGCAAGATCATCGGCGGCGGGATGCCGGTCGGAGCCTATGGTGGCCGGGCTGATATCATGCGGAAGATTTCGCCATTGGGACCGGTGTATCAAGCGGGCACGCTCTCGGGTAATCCGGTGGCCATGGCGAGCGGCATTGCGACGTTAAGAACGCTGAAGTCCACGAACCCGTATCCGGCCTTGGAAATCAAAACCAAACGGCTGGTCGCCGGTCTCGCGAGCGCCGCTCAAGCCGCTGGAATTCCTTATACAACGGCCCAGGTCGGCAGCATGTTTACGTTGTTCTTTAATCCGGATCCGGTGACGAACTACACCATTGCCAGCCGCAGTAATACTCAACGCTTCGCCCAATACTTCTGGGGCATGATCGACCACGGAGTCTATCTGCCGTGCAGCCAGTACGAAGCCAACTTTGTTTCGGCCACGCATTCCGAAGCCGATATCGACGCGACGATTGCGGCGGCGCGGAATGTGTTGCAGGCGTGATGTCGTGAAGCACGTCCTATAAATGACAGACTAGGTGAGCCGGGCGGCGTAAGCCCCCGGATTCTTCGTACCAGCGAGATTTTCAATGGTCGATCACGTGAACTTTATCCAAGTTGACCGCTATTGGTTTCTGACTTGGACGACCTACGGTACGTGGCTGCCGGGTGATGATCGCGGCTTCGTAGGCTTCGTGTCGGATCAAACTGGTCAATTGGCTCCCCATAACCAGTTCGGAACTGCTCCTGCGGCGCCAAGTCCCAACTTGCGGCACTCTGCAGAACAGCGGCTCAAATCGGATCCGATCTTGCTGACACTGCAGAAAGCAGAGGCTCTATTCGATCAATTCCAAGAAACTGCAAGGGCTCGTGGCTGGTTATTGATTGCCGTTGGCGTCATGCACACGCACGTGCATTTAGTGATTGGGGTCGTCGGTGATCCTGATCCAGACAAGGTACTTCGGGATTTCAAAGCGTATGGCTCCGGCCGCTTGAATAAACTTTATGGAAAGCCAACAAGTGACACTTGGTGGACAAGGAGTGGATCGGCGCGAAAACTTGTCGATGAGAGTGCGATTGAAGCCGTAGTGCAGTACATTCGCAAACAACCGAATCCCCTGTTGATTTGGACGCGAAGCGAGGGGCGTTTAGTTTGAGAAGACGAAGAATCCGGGGGCTTACGCCGCCCGGCTCACCTGATCAATATATGCTCAACTTCAACGAAGCATTCGGACCACTTTTTCACGACATCCATGGAGGGACCTCTCAACATGTTTGAACGTGAATCGACACTCTGCACGTTTGCCTTGGGCTATTGCCGCAAGCTGGTGCAAGACATCCCTGAAGAGAAGCTGGCCAATCAACCGGCCCCCGGTATGAATCACCCCGCCTGGGTCCTGGGACATCTGGCCATTGTCGGTGATTCTGCGTTGCTGATGCTGGGCCAGCGAGGGCACTGCCCGCGCGAATGGCGGGCGCTGTTTGGAATGGGCTCGCAGCCTGTCGCCGACCGCTCGGTCTATCCGTCGTGCCGGGAACTGCTGGAGATGGTCGAAACAAACTATCGCGCGGTGATCACTGCCGTCCAGGCGGCCCCTGCGGAACTCATTGACGCTCCCCACAAGGCCCCTTTTTTCAAGGAAGAACTACCCACGGTGGGTGATTTGCTGGGGCACATCATGACCACCCATTTCTCAATGCACGCGGGTCAGATTTCTGCGTGGCGAAGAACGCAGGGACTGGGCGGAGTGCTGGGGCTGTGAATTCGTGGGACGGGTCTCATCGCTCCCGCAGCGCACAAAAACGCCCGGCATCTCGTAAGACACCGGGCGTTTGATTTGAACAGATTGGCTGCGAAGATCGCGGCCCGAGGCTGACTATTCAGCCTTCTTCTCGGTTTCGGGGCGTCCAGCAGCTCCGGCCGGACGGCCGCCACGACCACCGCGACCGCCGCCAAAGCCACCACGCAGCTTGGAGACGTCGAATTCCTTGCCCTTGAGCGTTGCGAACTTGGTCTTCTGGTCGGCAGTCAGAACGTCCGTGACTTTCGTGTCGCGTTCCTTGCTCAACTCGACCATCTTTTCACGATTGCCTTCGCCACCGCCCGCACCACCAGCTCCGCCACCCGCGCCGCGACCGAACAGACCGCGTTGCTTTTCTTCATATTCCTTGCTGACAGCGGCAATCTTGTCCGTTTGTTCCTTGGTGACGTCCAAAGCCTTGACCAGATCGGGGTCAGAGAGAGCCCGCACGGTGTTGGACTGCCAGTAGATCTGCTGAGCACGTTCAAACTGAGCCGGGGTGAGGACTTCCTTCACCTGGGGTTGGTACTTGGCGGTAATCTTCGCCTGAACTTCGGCACCCTTGGCCTGCATTTCTGCGAATTTCGCACGGCGTTCGTCCGCAGACAAGTTCGCGAAATCACCGAAGCCACCACCCGCGCCGAGTTCCTTCCGGGCTTCTTCACCAGCAGCGTCGGTCACCTTCTTGACGCTCGCCTTGGTGGCATCGTCGAGGGCCAATTCTTTCTGAACTTCTTCGTTGTTCAGGAGACCCATCACGCCACCAACTCGCGGGCCGCCGAAGCCGCCCCGGCCGCCGCCACCCGCACCGCGATTGCCCTGCCCTTGGTTTTGGGCCAGCGCCATAGACGCACTCAGGAACATCACCACGCCGACTGCCAGAAAACTTGCCAAACGAGACTTCACCATGCTGTAGACCTCCAGATTGGGGGGGAAAACATCAAGCTCAATACGTTCCGGAAAGCAGCGACAGGCCGCCAGATAGGAGCGCAGGAACATACGTGACCGATGTCGAATCAACGGTATTACACCACAAGTGGCGCCAGGTTGCAGGTGGGTTACACGCGGGAATGGGTGTGCGCATTCGCGCGAGCGGATTCAAGCAATCCGTTAGCGTAGAAACAATTCACTGAGTAGGGATTCGTCGTAGCCGCATCTCGCCAGAGTGCGGGCCTCGCCAGTCACTCGCCCGCGTTCTGGCGAAACGCGGCTACAACAGAAGCAACCCCAGAGCCGCAATCGCAGTCAATTCGGGCGACTGCCAGGAGAGACGGGCAAGAGTGCCCATCTTACGGACTGAGCAACCGCTCGAGATGCAGCCCGACTGATTCCGCCAGACGCTGGGTGTTGTAGCCCCCTTCCAGCAGACTGACGATTTTCCCGCCGCAATGTGCTTGGGCCACCTGCTTTACCAGATCCGTCAACTTCCCAAAGTCCTCGGTTTCCAAAGACAATGAACCGATCGGGTCTTCGCGATGAGCATCAAACCCCGCACTCAGGAGGATCAACTCGGGCCGACATTTTTCCGCTGCTTGAGACAGCGTGGTTTCGAAACGAGTGAGCAATTCCTTACGCGAAATACCGAAGGCCAGCGGCAAATTGAACTTGGTCCCCACACCCGGCCCGGCTCCCGTTTCGTTGGCGTCGCCACTGCCGGGGTAAAAGGGATAGCGGTGTGAGGAAAGAAAGTAGACTTGCTCGTCGCGGTAGAAAATCTCCTGGGTCCCATTCCCGTGATGGACATCCCAGTCGACAATCAACACGCGCCGCAGTTTGTGAACCGAGATCGCCTGCCGCGCGGCGATCGCCACGTTGTTAAATAAGCAAAAACCCATCGGTGCCCCGGACAGCGCATGATGTCCCGGCGGACGCACCAGGCAGAGGGCCGTTTTGTCCGTCCCTTTCAGCACGGCATCGACCGCGGAAATACTGGCGCCCGCAGCGAGCCGTGCGGCATCCCACGACTTCGGACTGCAAACCGTATCTTGCTCAATCCGCCCGCCACCGTCGGCAACAAATTCTTCCACGCGAGTAATGTGGGCCGCAGAATGGACCGTTTGCAGTTGTTCCTGCGTGGCAAATGTGAACTCGCCCTTACCACAGCGATCGTTAAGTTTCTGCTTGGCCAGATGCTCCAGCACGGCCACCAGTCGCTGCGGACTTTCGGGGTGCCGCCCTGTCAGGTGTTCTTGAAACCGGGGATCAGAATACAGGATTGTCATGTGCAGCGTCTTCAATCTGGGTCCGTGCCTCCGGTTGAAGTTTCCCGGCGAGCAGCTAATAGCAATCCAGCGCCAACAACACGACAGACAGGTAAATCTAAACCCCAGACAACCATCTATAAGATCGGAAGATCTCGGCGTTTGATCGGCGCGAACGACAAATGACTTCCGGCTGAATTCTCGCCAAACAAAGACGTAACGTCAATTAACAGTGCCGCCAGCCAAAGCGTTCCATCTCAGTCCGTGGTCGCTGGACGATCTGAGACATGATGAAGTTGTAAACCTAGATCTATTCTCAGCATCTCGCTGCCCGGCATGACACATAAAAACATACTCATGTCTAATCCCGTGTACAATTGGAAAAAGTTTTGCCATTGATCAATTTGGACAATCTCGGTAGTAGGGTGTCGTCAAAATGAACAGTCTCGATTGAGCAGGCAAGGCATTCGCTGCGTCGGCTTCCATCGCGCGTAAAGCAATCCGTTATCTCCCTCCATTCGTCCTCATCCAAAGAGATCACCTCTCTTCGCACGTCCGACTCTCGCTCGATGACCGGGCAGGATCACCTTTCATGTTTAAGGATTACTTTTTCAGCCTGTTCAGCGGCTGTCTGCTGCTCGTCATCGGCGTACCGATCATTGGAAAAATCCTGCAACAGCCGACAGTGCTGGGATTTCTCGTGCTGATCATGCGGACGCGATTCTCCGTACTGAGCGGCCTGGTCCTGCTGGGACTGCCCTTCGCCGCCTGGGCCGAGCCCGGGATGCTGCGGGCGGTGTTTGTCCTGAAGAATCCCTATCAATTTGCGACTTTGACCTGGGCCACATTGATGGTGTCGCTGATGGTCGTCGTCACATTCCGCGTCACCTATTTGACAGGCAGCGCGCGATTTGGAGTCATCGCGAATGCCCCTATCCCCCAATTCTGCGGGATGCTGAATAATCCGACCTGGCGCCATTCGTGGTGGATCTGGCTGGGGTGCGGACTGACGATTCCTCTCTATGCGCTCGATCTATCACTCTCAGAACGGCATTCCGAATTCAGCTTCTACCTCTTGCCCCTGGGACTGGGGGGAGGGATCGTCCTGGCGATTGGCTTTCTATTTGTCCTGGCGATTTTGCAGCGCAAGCTGATCGACCAGTCGATCACCAACTCCGGCTTATTGCCGTTTGAAAACTGGACGTGGATCAGATCTCTGGCCAAAGAGGAACCGCAGCCAGCGACGAAAATCCAAACCAATCTGGCTCAAATCTTCGGCCCGAAGACGGCGGCCGAAGATCCCCCGCCTGGTGCTCCTGCTGTGCTTGCCAAGAGTTCAGAGCCCGTCTCCACCGGCTACTTCCGACTCGTTGATCCCCAGGATCCAGACTCGTGGGAGCTGGAACCCGGCCACGCCCAGATTACGCTGGTCTGGGTGCTGCTCGCCTGTCTGTATATTGGGTTCTACGGGGCCTTCCTGGGTGCCATCGGCGACGGTACTGCCGACTACTGGCTGCCGAATCAGGATGGCATCTTCCCGACGTTATTCTTCGTGATGATCTACGTCTTTTTCGTCGGCTTTACGCTGACGGGTACGGCGTTCTTTCTCGATTACTATCGCGTGCCGACAACGATGGTGCTGGTGGGCATGGTCCTCGTGTCGTTCTCGCTCGGGCGGGTCGATCATTTCTATGAACTCCACCCTCGACGCCTGGCAAAATCGTCCGACAAACAACCCGAGATTTCGCAACCAGTCCCCATCAAGGATCTGTTCGACGAGCAGTGGCAATTCCCGAAGTACGCTCCGCCTCCCGCGACCCCTTCGGCTCAATCGCTGTCCCTGCAGCCCAAATCGACATTGATCGTTGTCACCGCAGCCGGTGGCGGTATTCAAGCGGCAGCCTGGACCGCCAAGGTTTTAACCGGGCTCGACGAGTTACTGGGGGGCTTTAGCGAATCTGTCGGCCTGGTGAGTTCCGTCTCCGGAGGCAGCGTCGGTGCTATGTTCTACTTGCATCACCGCGGCGACCGCACGAATCAAGCGGGCTCACCCATGCAGATTGATGCCGACAAGGCCCGGCACATTTACGAAGACGCGAGCGCGTCCGGCCTGGAACCGGCGGCCTGGGGCATGGCCTTCCCCGATCTGGTCCGCACGACGTTTCCCCCCGCGGCCCCTAAGACATTAGATCGCGGCCTGGCCCTGGAATTCGAATGGCAGCGACGCCTGGCGGACCGGCTGCCGGTCGATGCCGCACGCACTCCCGAGCAGACAAAACAGCAGATACTGGCCTTAAAGGATTTACGGCTGCTCGACTGGAGCGAACGAATCCGAGCCCGCAAAATGCCGGCAGTCGTCTTTAATTCCACGCTCGTCGAGACTGGCCAGCGCCTGCTATTTTCCCCTGTCGTAACACAACCCATGCTGCCCAGCGGAGCCAACACCGACGGCTTCTCCATCAAGGCTTCTGAACCGGTCGAGTTCTTCGCCTGCTACTCGGCTCTCGCCGACAGTTTTCGTCCCAATCCACGATTAGTGACGGCTGTGCGCTTATCGGCCACCTTTTCTTATGTCAGCCCCATCTGTCGCCCGTTAGGAGATGATGTCCCGCCCAGCGTCCGGCAACAACTCGGCAAACGGTTGTACTGGCACGTCGCCGATGGTGGCTATGCTGACAATGAAGGCATTCTGACCGCGACCAAATGGATCGAAAAAATCATCTCACAACAACGCGATCGGCAAGACTCCAGGAAATTGCCGTTTGACCGGATTCTGATCGTGCGGATTAACGGCTTCCCGGACAAGGCACGTGACGTCGGTTCCGACAAGGGGGGCCTGTTGAATGCCTTCCTCGGTCCCGTGCTGACCCTGGGTAATGTCCGCGTCGCATCACAAGCCGAACGGGGTGACTACGAAGTCCAATTGTTGGAGGAAGCGACTCGTCTCAGACGGGCTAAGAAACTTCAGGAAGCTCAACAACTCTTGATGTCCGCGAATGACATCCATACCAAGCTGGAAAACCATCTGAACCCGTCAGGTGGCGCCACTATCAACGCGGCACCAGTCAGCACCACGACCGTCGCGCCGCAGGTCCAGCAGGCCATTTCCGAAGCAATTGAAAAACGAGTCGACGAACTGAAAAACTCCTACGAGGACAGTACGCCTCAAGTTCAGCAACAGGTGGAAAAGCAGGCGCAGAAAGTCGAAGTCGTCCTCGAACAATCTCGCAACAAGCGGCGAGAATACGCCCGCGCCGTTGAAGTCCGTTCGCTCAAGATTCAGTTTCCGTCCGACATGGATCAACCACCCCTCTCGTGGGCCTTGACCCCCAGCGACAAACAGTTAATCGAGACCGCCTGGGAGAAGATCGCCGCCAGCATTCGCCACGGCGATCAAGTTGATACGCTCCCGGAAGTCGGCCAGCAAGAGCTGTCACCACAGCATCTACGGTACTTCTTTCCTTTGCGTGCGCGTTAAATACAAGCTCGAAGCGCAAGCGAGTGCATTTCCCGTTGAAATTGCTAGGATTATGCTCAGTGACCGCAATTGCCGCGGAAGTAATGCACTCGTTCGTACTTCTGCCGTGTCAAAATACTAATAGCATTACTCTCACAATTATCCCAAGACTGGCGATCAACGCCGAATGCTCGGTATATGAATAACAAACCATTCAATACTGGTGAGCCCTTGGCCTATTTCCTGACTTGGACCACGTACGGAACTTGGCTCCCCGGCGACGAACGAGGGTGGAATGACCGAGCATAGCCAGGAAAGCAACTGCCGAATTCGTTCTTTGTTGAGACTGCCAAAGCCCGAATGAAGGACACGGAGTTTTACCTAAACACAATTCATCGATCTATTGTAGAAAGAACCATAAAAGAACACTGTGATGTTCGGATGTGGAAGCTTCATGCAGTCAACGCGCGAACCAGTCATGTCCATGTCGTCGTGACGGCACCCGGATATGAACCTGAGGTCGTTCGTGACCAATTTAAGGCGTGGTGCACTCGCAAACTGAAAGCCGCCGGAGAAAATCGAACTGATTTTTGGACCGAAGGGGCAAGTTGCCGCTGGATAAATAACGACGACGACCTTGAGTCAGCAATTGTCTATGTCATTGATTGCCAAGATTGACTGGGGCATGTTCGATGAATGGCAGAATGCCGACTTGCGGCTCAGGGAGTAACTGCGAATACAAGCTCTAAGCGCAAGCGAGTACATTTCCCTCGAATGAAAAGGCGGAATGCACTCGCTTGCGCTTCGAGCTTGTATTCGGAACAACTCGCAATTCATGATTGCCGAATCTGACTCAACGCCTCCAGCGCTTTTAGTCGAGCATTGCCGTGATCAACAATCGGGCGCGGATAGGTCTTGCCCAGCTTGATACCGGCCTCGCGTAATACCAGTGGCGGCGCATTCCAAGGTTGATGAATCCATTCGTTCGGGAGTTCCGCTAACTCCGGAATCCAGCGACGGACGTAAGCTCTCTCCGGATCGAAGTTTTCTCCCTGGCTGACTGGATTGAAGATGCGAAAATAGGGAGCTGCGTCCGCACCGCAACCCGCGGTCCACTGCCAGCCGAGCGTGTTGTTGGCCAGATCCGCGTCCACTAATGTATTCCAAAACCAGTCGGCCCCTGCCTGCCAGGGAAGCAACAGATCCTTAACCAGGAACGAGGCCACAATCATCCGGACTCGATTGTGCATCCAACCCGTCGCCCAGAGCTCGCGCATACCCGCATCTACGATCGGATATCCGGTCAGGCCTCGCTGCCAGGCGCGAAGATGCTGCTGGTTGTCGAGCCACGGGAAGTGAGAAAACTCTTCCCGCAATGGTTCCGTCGGCGTCTGTGGGAAATGAAACAGCAAATGATGCGCAAATTCGCGCCACAAAAGTTGTCGCAAAAAGGGTTCACCCATCTGAGGTGAACGTGGCTTCTCCTGCAGATGATCACAAACCGTATGCCACACTTGCCGGGGACTGATTTCCCCAAAGTGAAGCGCCGGGCTGAGCCGCGACGTCCCCGCGTGATCGGGACGATTGCGTTCTTCTACATACTGGGCGACTCCGGCCGGCAGAAAGGTTTTCAACATCTGTTCGGCGGCATCGCAGCCGGGGTGCCACATGGTGTGGAAGCCGGAATCCCACTTAATCGTCGGTAAGAAACCGAGTCCTTCAATCGGCAATGATTTGGGCCATGCGGCCGGTGCGGCGACTCGAGTGGGTGTCGCCAGAGGGCGTTCAGGTTCCGCGTGCACCAGGCAGGCTTTGGAAAACGGAGTGAAAACCTTGTACGGCCCGCCGGACTTCGACTTGATCTCCCACGGCTCGTACAACAGGCTGCCGTTGTAACTCTCCGCGAGCAGCCCGTCCGCTTTGAGTGCCGCTTTGACCTCGGTCTCGCGTCGAATCGCATCAGGCTCATATCGGCGATTCCAGAAGATGGCCAACGCCCCGGTTTCCTCGACCAGTTTCCGGAGCTCGCTCAGGCTGGCCCCCTGTCGCACAATCAGCCGCGAACCGAGTGACTGCAATCGCGCATCGAGTGCCAGCAGCGAAAAATGCAGCCACCACCGCGACGCAGCCCCCTCGGGCCAACGCCCTTCTTCTCCCGGAGACCAAATGAATACCGGAATGACGGGTTTGCCGCGCGCCAGCGCGGCCACCAAGGCAGGTTGATCCGCGACTCGTAAATCGCGACGGAACCACACGATGGACGCGGACGAGTCTGGCATCGGTCGATTTCAATTCGGGGACAAGAATGAGGGATGTGTTCCCAAGCATTGGTTACCGTCAACCTTGAGAAGAATTAACATCAGCTTCGTGTACCTGTCGCCTGGCTCTCTGAGTCGAGTGTTTTCCATGGAAAATGCTCACGACTCAGAGAGTCGGGCTACGGCAAACAGGCGGTTGAAACGGCTGTCCAACTTGTTTTTTGAGCCAAATCCTGCACAATTCAGGTTTGTCCGATTGGATGGTCGATTTTTTGGCGGAAGGATATTCGTGATGGCCGTGAACACGGCGCAGGTGAGCGGTCGACGGAAGTTACATTTCGCGGACTTCTCGCAGTTGCTGGCGGACGTTGATTATGTCGCCACGCATCCTTGCCACACTCTGGGGAACTGGTCCGTAGGGCAGATTCTGGATCATCTGGCGGTCGCCGCGAATGCCCCGTTTGATGGATTTGGCGGCTTTAAAGCGTCCTGGTTCACACGAAATCTGATTGTCCCGTTTGTTAAGAACAATCTGTTGACGAAGCCGATGAAGGCCGGATTTCAAATGCCAAAAGAAGCGACGGCGATGTTTCCGTCGGCGGATGTCACACCGCAAGTGGGATATTCAAGATTGAAACAAGCCTTGGCACGCTTCTCCAGCGAGCTGCCCAAGTTTCCCCACCCGGTGCTGGGGGACCTGGCCTTTCAGGAATGGGTGGCGGTGACGCTCCGGCACGCGGAACTGCACCTGAGCTTCATCATTCCCGAGGAAATTCCGGTTCCGTTGTAAGTGACTGCCCTGATTGGCCCAGATGTCGCCTCGACACGTGCCAGGACCCGATTATTCCAGCCAATTTGATCCTTCCCGCCCGAACTCGATCTTGACCCCAGCCCACCTACGATACAATTGAAGTACTATTGAAAAATGCTGGCGGCGATGCCTTGTCGACCGCGACAGGCCCGCTGACTCACACTCCCCGCCATGAAACTCGACGAATACCTGGACGAATTTGAGGACCTCGATGCAGAAGAGCGGCTGGAAGTCCTGATGGACTTCGGTCACGAACTGCCCCCATTGGGCCCCGAGCACCAGACGCTCCAAAATCGCAGTGACTGCCAGATCCAGGAATGCCAAACCCCTGTTTACATGCACGTGGGATTAGAGAACGGTTCCGTGCATCTCGCAGCACATGTTCCCGAGAAGTCCCCCACCGTGCGGGGATTTGTGGCGATGCTGGTCAATGGACTGGAAGGCACGCCCTGCGAACAGGTCCTGCAGATTCCCGATAACATGCCAGAGCGACTGGGTTTACGTGACGTGCTCGGGATGACTCGTTTTCGAGGATTTACTGGAATTGTGGCTTTTATCAAACGCGAGATTCGTCGCTTGAAGGCGGCCCAAGCATCCTGACACCCCACCAGGTCGTGACAGTTCGCAGACTTCAGACAGGAACTCCGACGAACTTCACTGCCAACGTACCCTGCATATTCCGCTTGAGTCAAAGATTGCCCGAAATCGACAAAGTCACATCTCATAGCTACACAAAGCACTAGAGCTGAGAAGTCGTCTGAAATGAATTTTGAAGGAAGAATTCGGCTTGAGATCGTGAGAAAAGCGTGTATTCTGCCTACGATTGATTACTCTCATGCGCGGCTTAGAAGAGCACGCACGGTATAAGTTTACGAGGACACTTTCCTACACAGGGTGAGGGGTATTGAACCACTCCCGACACCTGTCGACAACCAGAATGGCTCAACCGCAGATGAAATCACAAAGACGCGGTCGCCCTCCAGAAAATAAAGAGTCAGTAAAAGGTGGACGAATGTTAGACGTTGAAGTTGCTGCAATTCGTTTATTGCCCTCTTCGGAGCTCCCCGCTTACACCTACGTTCCTGGAAGCGACACGCCACATCCGATTCGCGACCCCCGCGGCCACAGCCACGGACGTAAGCCTCCGCCACCCATGGGATTGCTCGCCGAGCGCTGGGCCGACAACCGGACCTACCTCTGGGCGATCGACCTGTTCAACTACGGCTTCTACTGGGAAGCTCATGAAGAATGGGAACGGCTGTGGCGCGTTTCGGGCCCGGACAACACGGTCGGCCGCTTCCTGAAGGGCCTCGTAAAACTATCCGCCGCAGGCGTCAAAGTCCGCGAGAACAGCCTGCACGGAGTCCGCCGCCATGCGGCATCCGCTGGCGAAGTCTTCGCGGATGTCGCCGCCGAAGCGGGAACGATTCGCTATTGCGGTCTGGAATTCACCATCCTGCAGTACGCTTCAGACCGAGCCGCCCAGCTCGTCTATAAAGTTGACCACAACGGCGGAAAGGCTCGTCGAGTCTTCCCGTTCGTCCTGCAGCCTGATCCGCTGCCGTTCGCGTAATCACATTCGAGTCCGCCCCGGCAACGAAAGTTATCGGGCTGTAGCCTGACTCTCCGAGTCGGGTTCTTCAGACGTCGAAATACTCCCGACTCAGAGAGTCAGGCTACAAAAGAGCGGCCCGCGAGTTGTAAACAACTCGCGGGCCGCTTCATTTCGTATCAACTCAAACGTCGGCTCTACACCCCAGCCCGAACATCACGTCCCAGCAGCTGCGGGTTGCTCGGCAGATCGGAATACCCCATCAGGTACCGATCCACACCGACGGCACATTCACGGCCTTCCCAGATGGCCCAGACGATCAGCGATTGGCCGCGGCGCATGTCGCCTGCGACAAACACGCCATCCACGCTGGTCATGTAGTTGTCATCAGCCTGGACGTTGCTTCGGGGATCGAGCTTACAGCCGAGTTGTTCGACCATCCCCTTGGTTTCCGGCGAAATGAAACCCATTGCCAACAGGACCAGTTGCGCCGGGATGTCAAAATCGCTGCCAGGAATTTCCTTCATGATGTACCGGCCGTTGTCGCTCACCCATTCCAGCCGCACGCAGTGCAGTTTTTCAAGCTTGCCGTTGGAGCCCACAAATTCCTTGGTCAGCACGCTGAAGTCTCGAGCTCCGCCTTCTTCATGGGCACTGCTGGTTCGCATGACGGTCGGCCAGTAGGGCCAGGGCATGGTGATGTCACGCTTGTCGGGAGGTTTCGGCAACAGCTCCAACTGCACGACATTCTTGCAGCCGTGTCGATGCACGGTTCCCAGACAGTCGGCACCCGTGTCGCCGCCACCGATAATTACAACATCCTTATCCTTACCGGTGATGAACTTCGCATCGGGGATATTATCCCCTTCGCATTTCTTGTTCTGGAGCGGCAGGAAATCCATGGCGAAATGGACGCCGTCCAAGTCACGCCCGGGGATTGGTAAGTCGCGCGGCAGAGTTGATCCGCCCGCCAGGACGATCGCATCGAAGTCACGCTGCAAATCGGCCACCGCGACATTCCCGCCCACATTGGCGTTCGTCTTGAAGGTGATCCCTTCCGCTTCCATGATCTGCAGGCGGCGGTCGAGGATCTTCTTCTCCATCTTGAATTCGGGGATCCCGTAGCGGAGCAAACCGCCGATCCGATCAGCCCGCTCGAACACGGTGACCCAGTGGCCCGCCCGGTTCAACTGCTGTGCCGCCGCGAGTCCGGCCGGCCCCGAACCAATCACCGCGACCTTCTTGCCCGAGCGACGTTCCGGAGGCTCCGGAACGACCCAGCCCTCGGCAAATGCTTTTTCGATAATCGATTGCTCGATGTTCTTAATCGTGACCGGGGGCGCATTAATGCCCAGCACGCAAGCTTCTTCGCACGGAGCCGGACACAAGCGGCCAGTGAATTCCGGGAAGTTATTCGTCGCATGCAACCGCCGAATCGCCTCTTCCCAACGACCACGATAGACCAGATCATTCCAGTCGGGAATGATGTTGCCCAGCGGACAGCCGGTGTGGCAGAACGGCACGCCGCAGTCCATGCAGCGCGCCCCCTGCTCCATCAACTTCAATTCCGGGAACGGCTTGTAGACTTCGTGATAGTCATGCAAACGTTCTTCAACCGGTCGCCGCGACGGTGTTTCGCGATTGATTTCCAAAAAGCCATCCGGCTTACCCATGACGATACCCTAGCGCAAAAATAACGAATGACTGACTCGTAGCCCGACTCTCTGGAGTCGGGAGTTGTTCAACACATCGGCCGGAGACCCGACTCAGAGAGTCGGGCTACGTGGTGCTGGCCGTGTTACGACTTGCTGGCGGACATTTCCAGCGTCGCCGCTTCCTTCTCGGCCTTCACCTTTCGCTCCGACAGGACTCGTTTGAAGTCTTTCGGATAGACCTTGATGAACTTGGCCTGCAGTCGATCCCAGTTTTCCAGGACATACTGCGCCCGTTCGCTATCCGTCTTCTCGATGTGCTTCCTCAACAGCGTCTGGACCTTTTCGACATCGGAATCCAGCAACGGATCGAGGTCAACCATTTCCTGATTGCAGTGGATGCGGAAGTCACCTTTCTCATCCAGTACATAGGCCAGCCCACCGCTCATGCCGGCCGCAAAGTTACGACCGGTCGAGCCAATAATCACCACGTTGCCGCGAGTCATATACTCGCAACCGTGGTCTCCGACCCCTTCGACCACCGCGTCGACACCCGAGTTCCGCACGCAGAAACGTTCGCCGGCCACACCGCGAATGAAGACCTCGCCACCCGTCGCTCCGTAACAGGCAACGTTACCGATGATGATGTTCTCTTCAGCGACGTACGAGGCATTCTTCCACGGACGGATACTGATGTAGCCGCCGGACAAACCCTTGCCGAAGTAGTCGTTGGCTTCGCCTTCGACTTCGAAAGTAATCCCCTTCGGCAGGAATGCGGCAAAGCTGTTACCACAAGAGCCCTTGAAGCGAATCTTAATCGTGTCGTGCGGCAAACCTGCCCCGCCGTGCAACTTGCTGAGACGGGCTCCCAACATCGTCCCGACGGTTCGATTGACATTGCGAATGGCCGATTCGAACTCGATCGGAGTACCGTCTTCCAAGGCCTGCTGGCACTTCTCGATCAATTGATTGTCGAGCGCATCCTTGAGTCCATGATCCTGAACCTCCTGGCAATAGACGCCAACCGTATCGGGCACTTCGGGCTTGTAAAGCAGAGCCGTCAGATCCAACCCGTCAGCCTTCCAATGCTTGACCGCCTTGCGGGCATCCAGCTTGTCGACGCGTCCGACCATCTCATTGATGGTCCGGCAGCCCAGCTTGGCCATGACCTGCCGCAACTCTTCGGCCACGAAGGTGAAGTAATTCACAACGTGCTCGGGCTTGCCCGAGAACCGTTCTCGCAACCGCGGATCCTGGGTCGCAATACCAACCGGACACGTATTGAGATGACAGACGCGCATCATGATGCAACCGGCCGCCACCAGTGCGGCCGTCGCAATGCCGAACTCTTCCGCACCCAGCAACGCGGCAATCGCCACGTCGCGACCGGTCTTAATCTGTCCGTCCGTCTGGACAACGATCCGGCTGCGCAGATTGTGCAGCACCAGTGTCTGATGGGTTTCGGCCAGACCGAGTTCCCATGGAATGCCTGCATGCTTGATCGAGGTCAGCGGGCTGGCCCCGGTGCCCCCTTCGTATCCCGAAATCAGCACCACGTCCGCGTGGGCTTTCGACACACCCGAGGCCACCGTACCGACACCGACTTCCGACACCAGCTTCACGCTGACGCGGGCTTCGGGGTTGGAATTCTTCAGATCATGGATCAACTGAGCTAGATCTTCGATCGAGTAAATATCATGGTGCGGCGGCGGCGAAATCAAACCGACACCCGGCGTCGCGTTGCGAATGCGACCGATGTACTCGTCAACCTTGTGACCGGGCAACTGGCCCCCTTCACCCGGCTTGGCCCCTTGAGCCATCTTGATCTGCAATTCGCGGGCATTCACCAGATACTCACTGGTCACGCCAAAGCGACCGGACGCCACTTGCTTGATCGCACTGTTACGCGAATCACCATTGGGATCGGAGACGTAACGCACTGCATCTTCGCCCCCTTCGCCGGTATTGCTCTTGCCGCCCATGCGGTTCATGGCAATCGCCACGGTCTCATGAGCTTCGCGAGAAATCGACCCCAGCGACATCGCACCCGTGGCAAACCGCTTCAGAATTTCGCTCGCGGGTTCGACTTCGCTCAAGGGGATCGGAGTCTCGGCCCACTTAAAGTCGAGCAATCCCCGCAGCGATTGAATGGTCTCTTCATTCTTATTCGCCAGAGCGGCAAACTGGTCGTAGGTGCGTTGGCTGTTGGATCGCACGGCGTGCTGCAGCTTGGCCACGATTTCAGGATTGATCGCGTGGAATTCACCGCTGCGGCGCCATTGATAGAGGCCGCCCGTTTCGAGATCCAGATCTTCCGGAACATGTACGTGAGGATAACCGCGTGAATGCCGTCGCTTGACTTCTTCCGCGATCACTTCCAGCCCGATACCACCCAGTCGCGACGGAGTGTAAGTGAAGTAATCTGCGACCAGTTCCCGATCCAATCCAATCGCTTCGAAGATCTGAGCCCCGTGGTAACTCTGCAATGTCGAGATCCCCATCTTCGACAGAACCTTCAGCACACCCTTCTGGACGCTCTTGATAAAGTTCTTCTGAGCGGTCTCGAATGTCACATTGCCCTTGGCACCTTTCAACCAACCCTTCTGACACAGATCCTCGAGAGTCTCGAGGGCCAGGTAGGGATTGACCGCACTGCAACCATAGCCATGCAGACAGCAGAAGTGATGCACTTCGCGAGGTTCACCCGATTCCAGGATGATCCCGCACTGGGTCCGAGTCTTCTCACGGATCAAGTGGTGATGCACGGCCGAAACCGCCAGCAACCCGGGGATCGGTGCCAGCTTATCGTTGGCCGCGCGATCAGAGAGGATGATGATCGGAATACCGGCCGCGACAGCATTGTGCGCTTCTTCACGAATTCGATCGATCGCGGACTTGAGTGCCGCGCTCCCCCCAGCCACATCGAACACCGCAGAAATGGTCTGTGACTTCAAACGACCGGTATTCAAGGCCCGGATCTTGGCGATGTCTTCGTTCGTCAATATCGGCTGTTCCAGGAACAGTTGATGACAGTGCTCGGGAGTCTCTTCGAACAGGTCCTGCTCGGCCCCGACTGTGATCGTACTGGAGGTCACAATTTCTTCGCGAATACCGTCCAGCGGCGGATTGGTAACCTGAGCAAACAGCTGCTTGAAGTAGGAATACAGCAACTGTGGCTTGTTGGATAACACGGCCAACGGGGTATCGTTCCCCATCGAGCCAATGGCTTCCATACCCGTAGTGGCCATCGGGGGGATCAGCAAACGCACGTCTTCCAGCGTATAACCGAAGACCTGCTGGCGCGTGATGATTGAACTCAGATCGCTGGCGATGGGCTCGGCGTGGGGCAGTTCGTCCAACTTGACGACTTGCTCATTGAGCCATTGCCGCCACGGACGGCTCTTGGCGAAATCACGCTTGATTTCGGCGTCTTCAATAATGCGTCCCTGAGCCGTGTCGACCAGGAACATGCGGCCCGGCTGCAACCGGCCACGCTGTACGACGTTGGACGGATCGATCGGCAGCACACCGGTCTCTGACCCCATGATAATGAAGTCGTCTTTGGTGACCGTAAAGCGCGACGGGCGTAGACCGTTACGATCGAGAACTGCACCAATGACAGTGCCGTCGGTAAACGTAATCGACGCCGGGCCGTCCCACGGTTCCATCAAGTAGGAGTGATACTCATAGAACGCCTTCTCGTCGTCAGGCATGGTCTCGTGACCATCCCACGCCGCGGGGATCATCATCAACACGGCATGCGGCAACGACCGGCCGGTGTGATGCAGCAATTCCAGTGCACAGTCGAACGAGGCCGAGTCGCTCATCCCCTCGGGAATGACGGGAATGATCTTCTCGATGTTATCGCCGAACAGGGGCGACTTGAACAACCGCTCGCGAGCCCGCATCCAGTTCTGGTTGCCGCGAACGGTGTTGATTTCGCCGTTGTGAGCCACATACCGGAACGGATGAGCCAGCTCCCAGCTAGGGAACGTATTAGTACTAAATCGCTGATGCACCATCGCAATGGCGCTCTGGAAGTCAGGATCATCCAAGTCTTTATAGTACTTGACGATCTGGTTTGGCAGCAGCAGTCCCTTGTAGATCAACGTAAACTGCGACAGGCTGGGCAGGTAGAAATACCGCTTCTGCGTCAATTCGCTGTTCGCAATGGTGCGCTCGGCCAGCTTGCGAATCACGTACAGCTCAACACCGAATTTTTCCGGCGTGGTCTGTTCGGCCCGGCCAATGAAGATCTGTCGGATAGCAGGCTCGCCCTTGCGAGCCGTTTCACCAATGGCGCTGCTGTCGCACTTCAGATCACGCCAGCCCAGAAAGTTCTGACCTTCGGCGACGATGATTTTTTCAAAGATGTCCTCGCAAACCTTTCGCTCAGCCGGATCGGTCGGCAGGAAGACCAGGCCGCAAGCATAGTCGCCCACCGAGGGCAATTGGATGCCCAGTTCGCCGCACTTCTTGCGGAGAAACTTATCGGGCATCTGCACGACCATACCGGCCCCGTCACCCGTTTCCGGATCGCAGCCGCACGCCCCGCGATGTGTCAAATTCATGAGAATTTGCAGGGCGTCCGTCACGACTTTGTGCGATTTCACACCCTTGATATGGCAAATGAAACCGACACCGCAGGCATCGTGTTCGTAATCCGGACGATACAAGCCTTGGGCCTTGGGAGGCTCTGAGCGATAATGGCTTGAACTGGGCATGGAAATCTCTCTTATCTCAAAACTCAACAAACAATCGTTTAACCTGGCCCTGCTGCGACTCACTTCAAACAGAGAGCCCTCGACAGCATCAGGTTCATTGGGGACTAACGATTGCGACATCCCGTCAGGGAAAGCCACGACCGCAATTCCGAAAACTTTAATTAGTCGGAGACACCAGCAAAGACAACAAACAAGTGAATCAGGCGAAGAAATCGCTGTGACACTGAGTCCGTCGAGGCTGGGGACCGTGTCACACTTGTTTTGCTATACGTTTCAGACCGGAACCACTGGCGTCCTGAACGACATCCTGAGGTGCAACTGCGACGGCTCCGTCCGCTATCAAAACCGCGGCTGCCGTAGTGGCTGCCGTGCCTGTTCCTGTCAACAATTCAATGAATTTTTGTACGGCAGTCGGCAATGACTTCTGGCGGCGATGAATAATCCCCAGCGGACGCGACCACTGCACGTCCGAGAAGGGAATCGCCCGCAACAATCCGGCATCGACTTCACGACGGACCGTGGGCGCCGGCAGAATGGCCACGCCAGTGCCATCGCCGATCCCCTCTTTGATCTGTCCGATATTGTCGAATTCCTGGACCACATTCACCGCCACATGCTGCTCGCGCAGCCATTTGTCGATCCGCTTGCGAATCGTCAATTCATTCGTGAAGGCCACGAACGCTTCGCCATCCAGCCTCTTAATAGAGATCACCTTTTCCGCGGCCAGCTTATGCCGTGGATTCGCGACCAATACCAACGGCTGATCCTGCCAGGGAATCACCGCCAGTTCTCGTTTTTCTTCTGGAAATGACAACAACCCCAGATGCGCCCCGCCATTCACGACCTGTTCCACCACCTGATGGGGGTGTTGATAATGAATGTCGGCCTTGGCATCGGGATAACGCTCGTTGAACTCCTTCAAACACTCTTCCATCTTCAGCAGACCGATCGAGTAGATCGCCGCCACCTGGACATGGCCGACGACTCGATCCCGGAACTGCAACACCGAGTCTTCTACCGCTCGGTAATCATCCAACAACTTGCGTGTGCCATCGAAAAACGCCTGCCCGGCCGGCGTCAGCACCAGCGGACGCTTCCGCTGCAGCAACACCACTCCGAGATGCTTTTCGATCGCTTGTATTTTTTGCGTAATCGTCGGCTGAGCCAATTCATGAATCGCAGCCGCCTTGGAAAAGCTGCCATGCACGGCCACATCGCAGAAGATTTCCAGGTCGTCGAGATTCATGTTGCTCATCTGAGGCAAGCCCCTTCCGGACCTTACCAGTGCTGTCTATCATCTGTAGTATTGGTTTTTCCAATAATCACCAGAGGCGATATTGCAAATTCCGATTCGATCCTAAACACGGTATCGCCCGTCGTCAAGGAATGTCTTCAAGATTTCCCGATTTTCTGGAAATGCCGTTGAGAACGTACCGGCTGCAATAAGCCCCTGACCGAGCGTGACCTACTCTCCAGAGTTGAGAAATCGGAACGCTAGATGAATAGCGACTGGATTTGGCCTTCTGCTATCGTGACCCACGTTCATCAGGGCTTGTTTATACGTTGGGTGCGAGGTTATATTGGCATTGCTGTTATTCCTGCTTGACCAACCTGCCTGATTTGCCCCTTACCCCGCTCCATCAGCTTGACAGTGGCCGTAACGACAAGCTGGTCGACTAAGATTGAAGTAACCTGAACCGATCGCGCCGCCACTGAAACCGTCCGATCCCTTTAACGAGGTTCTTCAGCATGTCTGCCAAGCGTGCGTTCCTAGATCGGTCGGCATCACCGTTCTCGCTGTCGCGTCGCAGCGTCCTGGCGACGACTGCCGGAATGTGTGGACTCTCGTTGCCCGAGATTTTGCAGTTGCAGAGCAGTGCGGCTGAACCGAACGGCGGTGCCGTTCACAAAGCCAAAGCTTGTATCATTATTTATTGCTGGGGTGGCATGAGCCATCTCGAATCGTTCGATCTGAAACCACTTGCACCTGTGGAGATTCGGGGCGAGTTCAATCCGATTTCCACCGTGGTGCCGGGGATTGAAATCGGCGAACACCTCCCGTTACTCGCTCGCCATACCGACAAATTGGCCCTGATCCGCTCCATTCATCACGACGATGCGGCGCATGGAAGAGGGATGTATTGGAACTTTACCGGTCACAAACCGTCGCGCCCCGAGGTCAACCTGCCTCCCATGGCGGGTGATTGGCCTTCACTCGCCGCGATGATTTCCAAATTTCGTACGCCTCCTCGCGGTGTCCCGACTGCGGTCCGTTTGCCGTATCCGATGGTGGACAACGGAACTTTGCAAGCTGGGGAATACGGAGGCTGGCTGGGTGGCAAGTTTGACCCTATTGTGATGCGGCCTCCAGGAGGCACGCCATTTGAGGGCTCATCCCGCACGCTGGGCGCAGAAGTGCTGAACCTCGGCGAAGTTGATTTGAATCGCCTCACGTCCAGACGTGAACTGCTGGCCTCCTTAGACGCGCCGGGCAAGTCGGTGGCTGACTACGAGAACTTCCAACACTTTCACGGATTGGCCGCGGAGATTCTCTGCGGCTCGGCGGTGAAACAGGCCTACGACCTCGACCAGGAGGATCCAAAGGTTCGGGAGCGGTATGGCAATCACTTGGGTGGGAAAAGTATGTTGCTGGCTCGGCGACTCACCGAAGCGGGCGTGCCAGTGGTTCAGGTCTGTTGTGCGGCCGGTGATCTGAATGGCGGCAGCGGAGACATGTGGGATACGCATGGCGACAACTTCAATCGCCTCAAGAATCGCTTGCTGCCTGTCCTGGATCGCGCCTTATCGGCTTTATTGCAGGATCTATCCGATCGCGGAACGATCAACGAGACCCTGGTTGTCTTGTTAACCGACTTCGGCCGAACACCACGCATCAATACCGCGGCAGGACGCGATCATTACCCGAACGCCTATTCGGTCGCGCTGGCGGGTGGCGGCATTCGCGGCGGGCAAGTCTACGGTAGCAGCGACAAACTGGGAGCCTTTCCACATAACCAGCCCTGCACTCCAGCCGATATTCATGCCACGATCTTCCAGGCACTCGGGATCTCCCCGCGAGCCGAACTCCGCGACATGCTCAACCGCCCACATCCCGTCAGCGACGGAGAAGTGCTCCTACTGTCCTGATACGATCAGTCATCCAAAAGGAGGACTTCCTCGAGATGACTGGAAGACTGCGGGGCGGATTACGAGATTCCACTGCTAAGCCAACAGGCCGTCGACCACATGCCCATGCACATCGGTCAAACGGAAATCACGTCCGCTATACCGGTACGTCAGTTTCTCGTGATTCAACCCCATCAGATGCAGAATCGTGGCATGCAGATCGTGCACGTGCATCCGCTGATCGACCGCGGCAAAACCAAGTTCATCCGTGGCTCCGTAGGCTTGACCACCCTTGATGCCGCCTCCGGCCATCCACATTGAAAAACCCAGGTTGTTGTGATCGCGCCCCTTGGCCCCTTCCGAAGACGGCGTCCTGCCGAATTCACCACCCCAGACGATCAACGTGTCCTGCAACAGGCCACGCGACTTAAGGTCGGTCAGCAGGGCCGCCATGGCCTGATCGGTCTGCAGAGCATGATTCTTATGGTTCATGATGTCGCCGTGGTCGTCCCACGGTTGGCCACTGCCGTAGTAGAGCTGTACCATCCGCACCCCACGTTCGACCAGCCGCCGGGCCAATAGGCAACCATTCGCGAACTGACCAGTGCCGTAAAGTTCCCGCGTGGTTTGGGTTTCCTTCTGCAGATCAAACGCGTCCTGGGCTTCAAACTGCATCCGGAACGCCATTTCCAGCGACGCAATCCGGCCTTCCAGTTGGGCATCCTCGCCGCGGACCTCAAGGTGCTTGCGATTCAACTGTTGCAAGAGGTCCATCTGCCGTCGCTGGACCGGTTGCGAAACGTAGCGATTGTTGATGTCGCGGATGATCGTCTTGGGATCGATGTTGGAGTTATTGATATGCGTTCCCTGATAAATCCCCGGCAGGAAACTGTTGCTCCACAACTGCGGCCCGACGACCGGACTCCCCGGACACAGCACTACATAGCCCGGCAGATTCTGATTTTCCGAACCCAGCCCATAGTTCAGCCAGGACCCCATCGAGGGGCGCGTCGGCTGACCTTCACCGGAATTCATCATCAACAACGAGGGCTCATGATTCGGCAGATTCGTGTGCATCGACCGAATGACGCAGATGTCGTCGATGCACTTCGACGTATGCGGGTAGAGTTCACTGACCTCGATCCCGCTCTGCCCCGCCTTGGCAAACTTAAACGGCGAAGGCATCAGCTTGCCCTTCGACCGACCGCGGGGAAACAGGGACTCCGGAGGCACCTGGCCCGCGAATTTCTCCAAGGCGGGCTTGGGGTCGAACGTGTCAACTTGCGAGGGACCGCCATTCATAAACAAATGAATGATCCGCTTTGCTTTCGCCGGATAATGGGTCGGCTTCGGGGCGAGCGGATTCGCTTCGGCCGAAGGCGCCGCAGAGGCTTCTCCAGCGAGAACCGCCGCCAAGCCCAGCGAACCGAAACCAATGCCCATCGTGCGGAGCATTTCACGGCGAGACAGCGGGAGCATATTGTGTATCATGGGATCACCCGATAGTCATTGTTCGCTAAGTTATTAGGATGGGCCAAGTATGTCGTAAGATGGGCACTCTTGCCCGTCCGCATTCGTATGTCGAATCAAGAGACGGGCAGGAGTGCCCATCCTACGAACCACCCACCACCGTCAATCCACGTACGTAAACTCATTCGCCCCCAGCAAGGCCTGCACATATTGCGGCCACAAACCAAGCTGGCTCTTCTCATCCGGTGAAACCGGAGCCGTCAAAAACGCCACTCCCAATTTCAATTCATCCTCAGTCACCGGCCGACCATACAACAACAGATACGCTCGATCAATCCGAGCGGCATCCGATTCCTGCGGGTCAGCCGTCAAACGCTGGGTCAAGGCCTGAGCCTGTCGCACCAGGAATTCGCTGTTCAACACAAACAATTGCTGCAACGGCACCGTCGTCTGCGTCCGTCGTTCGCTGGTGATATTGGGATCCGGAAAATCGAACAGCCGCAGCAAGGGGTTCAAGTCATGACGGCTGACCTGTCCATACAAGGTTCGGCGACGATAATCGCTGGACGCCAGATTTCCCGATGGTCCGCCGACCGTCGCATCCAAACTTCCCGACACCGTCAGCAACGCATCGCGCCACGCTTCCACATCCAGGCGGCGGCGATTCATCCGCCACAGATAACGGTTATCGGGATCGATTTCCATGTTCTTGACATCGTGATTACTGCTCGCCCGATACGTCGCAGACAACACGATTTCGCGATGCAATTTCTTGAGTGACCAGCCGTTCGACTGGAACCAGTGAGCGAGATAATCGAGTAACTCGGGATGCGTGGGACGTTCGCCCAGAGCCCCAAAATTGCTGGCCGTCGCGACAATTCCTCGACCAAAATGCTGCTGCCAGACGCGGTTCACAATCACGCGGGCGGTCAACGGATTGTTGGGACTGACGATCGCTTCGGCCAACTCCAAACGACCGCTCCCCTTGGAGAACGGCGTGGGCTCACCGGGTGAGAGCACCGACAGGAATCGGCGCGGCGTCTCCGGGCCTGGCTTCTGATGATTGCCTCGCAGATAAATCCGCATGTTGGCCGCGGTTCCATCCACCAGGCTATGAGCCACCGGATACATCGGCGGCGAACTCTTCTTGCGGCTCTCGAGTTCGGCTTTAAGGTCGCTGCACTGCTTGGACAGATCACCCGCGAGCAATCCCTCTACCCTGTCGCGCGGGACAAATCCCGGACCCTCATTGATCTTGAAGATCGTTTTCAGCAACTCGGCTTGGGGCCCGGTAAAATAAGGCTTTTTGAGCTTGCCGCGTTCTGCTTCGGGCGCGGCAGCAACCTGTTCGGCGAACTTTTTCTGCAACTCATCACGAGCGTTCAGGGCCGAGATCAACTCCTGCTGGAAGGCATCCGCCACCTTCTGCACATTTTCCGGAACAGGGGCCGTTTCGGTATCAGCCGGAGACGTTAGTGCGAGCCATTCCTTCAACGACGGATACTTGTCTTTGCTGTCCCCGGCATTCAACACGTTCTGCCAGCGTTCCAACATCCACTCGGGAATCTCTGCCTGCTTGGCCAGTTCGCCGCGTTGCGGCTTCTTCCCCGCGACCGGGTACTTGAGTTGCCAGGCGACTGTCAGGAATTTCGCAGCCTGACGAGCAAACGAGTCCTGCAGCTGCGGGATTTCGCCATCCAGGAATTTTTCCAACGACTGCTGCTGCTCTTTGATACGCTGCTGAGCTGCCTGATATTCGGCTACCACCGTCTGCGGCACCAGGGGCGCTTCTTTATAGGCAGAACTCGAAAAGATCCCCGCCAGACTGTAGTAGTCACGCTGCGGAATCGGGTCAAACTTATGATCATGACAACGAGCACACGCGACGGTCAGACCCAACAAACCACGTGCCAGCGTATCAATCCGGTCATCTAACTCATCGGCGGCAGCCTTAGGTGCACAGCCAGCATCCGCGTAATAGACGGGCCCTAAGGCGAAGAATCCCAAGGCAGGCAGGCGTTCGGTCAAATCACCATCGGGCAACAAATCACCGGCAATCTGCTCGGTCACAAAACGGTCGTACGGCAGATCACGATTGAGGGCATTCACGACCCAATCTCGGTAGCGATACCCGTTCGGATAATTGCGAGCCGCGAAGGTATGCGCCTGGTCCTCTGCATAACGCGCCACATCGAGCCAATGGCGCCCCCAACGCTCGCCGTAATGGGGCGAGGCCAACAGGCGATCGACTACCTTTTCGTCCGCATCAGTCGACTTATCGTTGAGATAGGCTTGAACGTCTTCCGCCGTCGGGGGGAGTCCGATCAAGTCAAACGACAACCGGCGAATCAATGCCGTACGGTCCGCAGCAGCGACAGGCTTCAGTCCCCGTTTTTCGATTTCGGCCAGCACAAATGCATCAAACGGCTTCTTAACCCATCCCGTCATCTGAACCGCGGGAAGCTGCGGATCACGGATCGGCTGGAATGACCAGAAGGCCCGTTGCTCGGCGGAAATCACGTATTCACCCAACGGAGCGGCTCGCCCCAATTGTGCTACCGTGACCGTTGGAGCTTCGAACTCCAATCGCGCCCCGGAAAACACCGCGTGGTCGCTACTAATCGGATTGCCGCCGGGGCCCATCGCGGCACCCGTCGCCACGAGGGTTACAAACTGAGCCTCTGCCGGAATCGGAACATTGAAACTCGCGAACTGACCATTGGCCTTGATCGGTGAGGGAAGTGACCCGGTCACCGCAAACTTGCCATCCTGAAACTTGGCCTCAACCTGAACTCCGTTGACATAGGCGGCGATCACCTTCTGGGCCGCGTCACCGGTCGAGCGGCTGACGATGGCCAACAGATGGATGCTCGCGTCGCTGCCCATCGCATCATCGTTGATGCCGGCCCGTTCGGAACGGAATGCAAACGTCTGTGTCGGAGGCAACCCGCCCGCCTTGCGGATCTCTGTCAAATCAAACGTGATCAAGGCATTGGCATGCAGACCAATCCCCTGCTCCGTTCGTGGTGAGTTCCCCGGAAAAGCCTGCCCCAGCGTTCGAATGCCGCTGTTTTCAGCCCAGGCATCATTCATCACCAGACCGTGAGTCTCGCGACCGCTGCCCACTGATTGAAAATCAAACTTGATCCCGCTGGCAATTTCGGTGTCGGTGCCCCAGCCTTGTACGACGCGATCCACTCCTAAGTCCGTCGCGTCGGCTGCCCCGCCAAACTGGTCCGAGTCGAGAGCGTCACCCAATGAAGTTTCGGCGACGTCATCAAACAGGTTACCGAGCGAAATCTTCACATTGAGAGTCGGCCAGACAGCCCCGCCGGCAACCCATTTGGTCAGATCCGCGATTTCCGCGTCCGACAGCTTTTGCTTGGGGGGCATCTTGATGGTGCCCGCGTGTCGAATGGCTTCAATCAACGAACTTTCGTCCGGCTTGCCCGGTTCGACAATCGCCCCCGCTTCGCCCCCCTTTTGGAACGACTCGCGGTTCTCGAGACTCAAGCCACCCTTGGACTGACCATTACCGTGACATTCAAAGCAGCGGCTGATCAGGACCGGGCGGATCTTGCTCTCAAAGAACTCGATCTGCTCCGCAGACGGTTCTTCACCAAAGGCAGGCGCGCTGCAGAGACACAGACAGCACAGAACAATGTATCGCGGGATATAGGGCATACCAGAACCATCATCGGTAGAGGTCTGAGCGCGAGGCGGGCGAGCGAACAACCGCTAAAATCGGCAGGCATTCACATTCAGGCAGATCGCATAACCGTTTAAGTATATATCGGTTGGATTGCTGCCAGCAATTGTGAAACTGGGAAACGGGGCGATTAATCGCAATTCCCGTGGGATAGGCTTCTAGCCTGTCAGATCGCGTGATTTTCGCATCCACACGGTTCCGAGCCGCGCGAATTTCGCGGAGCGCACGGCTGACTTGCATCGAAATCATGGAATTATGGGAAACTCTCCAACAACGGCGAGTCGTGCGCTGCGCGAAGTTCGCGAGAGTCGAATTTATTCCTCGTCGATTATTACGGGACTCTGACAGGCTAGAAGCCTATCCCACGAAAAGTCACACCGGCACTGCCACCTGTTTGACGATATCCGCAATAATCTCAGCCTTGGTCGCCCCGCTGTACTTCGATTGCGAAGTCAGCATCAGTCGATGCGGCAGGACATATCCCGTCAAACTTTGCACGTCATCCGGCAAGACATAATCCCGGCCATGCAAATAGGCCGCCGCCTGGGAGGCTCGAAACAGCATCAATGTTCCACGCGGACTGACCCCTAATCGCAAGCGAGGGTCCCGACGGGTCCGTTCCACGATCTCGACCATGTAACGTCCGACATTCTTCGCGACCTTCACCTCGCACACTTGCCGCTGCATCTCCAGCAGTTCATCCCGAGTCAGCACGGGGCGCAACTGATCGATGGGTCGGTCGGATTGCTGGGCATAGAGGATTTCCAACTCAGTCGCCGCATCGGGGTACCCGATATTGATCAACACCAGGAACCGATCAAGCTGGGCTTCGGGCAGCGGATAAGTCCCATGAAACTCCACGGGATTCTCAGTCGCCAGCACCAGAAACGGCGCGGGCAGCACATGCCGCACCCCTTCGATCGTCGCCTGCGATTCGCTCATCGCTTCCAGCAACGCCGATTGCGTCCGCGGCGAAGCACGGTTGATTTCATCGGCCAGTAGGACGTGCGAAAAGATCGGCCCGGGACGAAAGTTGAACTGCCCATCAACGGGGTTGTAGATCGAAGAACCCAGGATATCCGCAGGCAACAGGTCGGGAGTGAACTGCACGCGATTGAAACTCAAATCGACCGATTTCGCCAGCGCTTTGGCGAGCGTCGTCTTGCCAACCCCCGGCACGTCTTCCATCAGGACCGATCCGCCAGCCAGCAGGGCAATGGTCAAGATCTCCAGGCACTCGGCTTTTCCGCGAATGACCAAGCCCAGATTATCCTGCAATCGCCGCAACGGTTCGCGGTGAGACTCACCTGAGGGCATTATGAACACACTTCCTTCACGCGGGGTATTGACCGGAAACGGGAGTGCTCTATGGTGTAGAAGAGAGGTGAGGTCAGTCAATGACGAATGCGGAAATCCATTTATCACCCGCGGTCGCTGCGTTCCCTTGTTCTTCTGCCGATCATTGACTCATGCCTCCCCTTCAGCTACGAACCAACTACTCCCGCGCCTTCCGACCGCCTTAATTATAAAGAATCCTCATGCGTGTCCCTCGCACCAGTCGCCAGCGGTTTTCCGATTATCTAGAAGAAACGCGCCGCAAGCGATTGGCGGGCGAAATTGTCCCGCTTCACAAACCGAACTCGAGTGCTCCGCCGCGTAAAAAACTGTCACGGCCATTTAAAGAGCTGATCTGGCAGTTCTGGAGACTGCTGGGGACGGAACAAAATGCCGTGCTGTTCGCCTTGGCGACGCTCACCGTCTCCACGCTGCTCAAACTGATCCCGCCAGCCGTCACACGGATCGTGATCGATAACGCCTTGGGACAGTCCGCTCATCCCGCAGGCAGTTGGCTGGGATTCGCTCTGCCCACAGATAAATGGCAGTTGATCCTGGCACTGTCGCTGGTGGTCGTCGGAGTCTCGCTGATCGAAACCGTGATCCATGTCGCCGGACGCTGGCACGCCACACGGGCCACCAAGCGCGTCCAGGTCGCGGTCCGCAAACAACTGTTCGAGCACGCCGTCCGCTTCCCTTTGCACCGCATCTATCAACTCAAGTCGGGAGGCGTCGCCAGCACCTTGCGCGAAGATGCCGGTAGCGTTGGCGAGCTGATCTTCAGTCTCCTCTACAATCCCTGGCGCGCCGCCATCCAATTCACGGGCAGCTTGATCATCCTCGCCATGGTCGATTGGCGATTGCTCGTCGGTGGCCTGACGTTGTTGCCGTTAGTGATCATCACGCACCGCGCTTACGTCGGCCGCTTGCGTCCCCTTTATCGCGACATCCGCCTGCAACGCGAAGAAATCGACGGCCAGGCCGCCGAGGCCTTCGGGGGCATGCGAGTCGTCCGGGCCTTCGCGCGGCAACGAAGTGAAACCGGCCGGTTTGTCCGCGGCAATCACTTGATGGCGCGGCAGGAGCTCCTCACGTGGTGGTGGTCGCGCGGTATCGAAATCGCCTGGGAAGTCACCCTGCCCCTCGCGTCGGCCGGATTACTGTTGTACGGCGGCTGGCAGGTGTTGGCGGGTTCATTGACGCTCGGCGAACTGATGATGTTTCTCTTCTATCTGGCGATGCTCCTCGAACCCCTGGCCGTGCTGGCCAACAGTTCGACAACCTTCCAGAACAATCTCGCGGCCCTCGACCGAGTCCTCGATTTGCTGGCAGAACCGCTGGAATTTCCCCCGGTCGACGATGCCTTGGAATTGCAGACCGGTCATGTCGCGGGACGCATCACCCTGGAGCATGTCGGCTTCAGCTATGAAGGAGCAGACCACCCCGCACTGACTGACATTAACCTCGACGTCCAACCCGGTGAGATGATCGCGTTCGTCGGCCCCAGCGGTGCCGGAAAGACGACGCTTTGCAACCTGATCGCGCGGTTTTATGACCCGACCTCGGGGTCGGTGAAACTCGACGGCATCGATCTGCGGAACATCAATCTCGACAGCTTTCGCAATCTGCTGGGCATCGTCGAGCAGGAAGTCTTCCTATTCGACGGCAGCATCGCCGACAACATCGGCTATGGCGACAAGGACGCGACATTAGAAGACATCCGCGACGCAGCCCGCATCGCGCACGCCGACGGCTTCATTATGGAGCTCGAACAGGGGTATGACACCCGCATCGGCGAACGAGGCGTGCGTCTCAGCGGCGGCCAACGGCAACGAATCGCCATCGCCCGCGCCGTGCTGGCCAATCCCCGCATCCTGATTTTGGACGAAGCGACCAGCAATCTCGACACTGAAAGCGAGCAATACATCCAGGAGAGCCTGGTCTCCATGATGCAGGGCCGTACGAGTTTCGTGATCGCCCACCGACTGAGCACCATCCGCCACGCGCACCGCATCGTCGTCGTCGACCACGGCCGCATCATTGAAATGGGTACGCACGCCGAGTTGTTGAGAGCGGGCGGACGCTACCGCGACATGGTCCGGCTGCAGCTCGGCCCCGACGTGGCGATCAGTGAGACCTAACTTAGTCACGACCCCAACGTCGATCAGGTTCAGATCAGCAGGAGCCGGTCTTCACCCCGGAGGGGTGACAGCTATTAGCCCCGGGTTGAGCGTACTCGCGATACCCGGGGTTAAGTTCGCGCGTCGGCCTCGACCCTGGAGGGGTCGCAGCCGTTTTGTTTCTGCGACCCCTACAGGGTCGAGGCCGACGCGCCAACTTAACCCCGGGTATCGCGATTACGCTCCACCCGGGGCTAATAGCTGTCACCCCTCCGGGGTGAAGACCGGCTCCTGC
>JAQGHS010000111.1 GCA_028291605.1 Planctomycetaceae bacterium
AAAAACTCCACCGCCCAGACCTGGCCCGGATGTGGTACCAGGCCGTCCTGTCGATCGATCCAACCCACACCCCAGCCCAAACCGCCCTCACCGGTCTCGCCCCCAACCCCGCAGATCCGACCACTAGAGTGGCTCCATGATCTCTGTAGGGGAATCTCGTGAGAGTTCCGCGGTAGTCTCCAGATTTTCGAGGCGGAACTCTTACGAGATTCCGCTACACCAGACATGGAAACGCGGCAGCACATTTCTCGTGCGCTCTTTGAATTCTTTGAACTGTTGCACACCAAGCTCGTCGAGTCACGACGGTCGATCTCCTTTTCCATCCACGAGTTAACGACTGCCGCTCGCAGCCGTTCCATTCCAGCACGCGCGTTTCACAACGCTGCGTTCTTTGAATTCTTTGATCTCACGTTCACTGCTACGCCACCAGTCAATCGACGCCGCTCATCCAAACCGGCACTGCGCATTTCTCGTGCGCTCTTTGAATTCTTCGAACTTTTGCACACCACGCTCGTCGAGTCATGACGGTCGATCTCCTTTTCCTCCCACGAGTTAGAGCGGATTAACTTAAGGAGGGTGTGTGCCTTGAGTATTTTGGTCAATGGGAGGGCGAGGCTCCCGCCGAGCCTACAGCGACCGCAGGTCGGCGTCCGCCGGAGGCCTCGTGGAATGCATCCGGCGGACGCCGAGCTAAAGCTCGTGTTAGGCTCGGCAGGAGCCTCGCCCTCCCATCACGCCGGACCTGGCAATGGGCATCCTTGTTAAGTTAAACCGCCATAACGACGGCCCCTCGCCGGCACCCCATTCCAGCAGGTGCATTTCAAAGAGCTGCACTCTTTGAATTCTTTGATCTGACGTTCACTGCTACGCCCCCAATCAATCAACGCCACTCATCCAAATCGTCACTGCGCATTTCTCGTGCGCTCTTTGAATTCTTTGAACAGTTGCACACAACGCTCGTCGAGTCGTGACGTACGACCTTCCTTCTCATCCATCAATCAACGATCACGCTCGGGCAGTCAGTCCATTCCAGGAACTGCGCATGACGTCCGCGCATTCTTTGACTTCTTTGAATTCTTTGTTCTTTCGTCCACTGTCACGATCCCTGCCGTACACCGGCACGGGTTCAACTGATGAGCGGCACGGCGTTAGCCGCCGTATTCCGTGGGATAGGCTTCCAGCCTGTCATTTGTCACCTCAAGTGACAAACTCGGAGTCCATTCAGCCAACGATTGCCACTTTGATCGACACAGACACTTGGTTCACAGCTTTGTCGCTTCGCGATTGACAGGCTGGAAGCCTATCCCACGACGCCCAGAAAAAGCCACGGAAACCCAACCCGACAAAGAACACCCCACACCTCGTTCTAACAGGTACGCGGCCACCCCCAAAGTCTCAAGACACCGCAATATTCGGTGTTTTCGAATCACCAGCAAGATTCCGACGCCACACAACCCCATCAGTCAATTGCCGTTCGGTGACAAATCGGATTTGATGTGCGCCTTCGAACTGAGGACCAACTCTCCGATCCGCGTAGTTCATTCTTGGAATCCGCAGGTCAGGCCTGATGGGGTGCAGAGCAGGGCCACCCCACCAGGAGTCACAGACCGAACGGCCTCGAATTCGCGTCACTGGCACAGGTTTCAAAATCTGTGCTAGCACGCGGGAAAACTCACCTCGGCACAACCCGCAGTTGGAGCCAGTAGTGCCCCGCGTCTAGGCCCATGTGAACTCGAGCTTGGCGTTCGAGCACGCTCGTCACCAGCGTATTTCGATCTCCACTGGCCCATTCCGCGCGGAGGCCATCTTTTTCCACTCTCAATGCGACGATGCTGGTGCCCACCACCCGCGTTTCCTTCGCAGTGATCAGCAACTTGGCAACCTGAGCGGCAACCTGCACAATTTGTAGCAGCGGATTGCTGCTTTTGTCGCCGTTGTCCTTGCTTTCCTGGTTGGCCGAGCCCGCGGCCTGTCCGATTTTGTCGAGCATCTCGTTCGCCCGCTTTTGATCAGGTCCCTGCTCCACCAAGGTCAGTGCTAAATAGCGGTTGTTCGCACCATCCAATGTCACAGTGCCCAGCTTGAGTGAGGGGCCGTAATCTCGGCCTTTATTGGACACAAAGTTGCTGCGGTGCGGGCCCATTTCCGACACACTGTGGAAGGGGAAATAGTCCTCGTTGTCCCCGTCTATCGCCACACCATTGACATGAACCCTGATCTCATCGCGGGTATCGCCAATTCCGAAGGCGATTTCCCCATCGCTGATGGCTTTGTCGCACCGCATGAGGTCAATATAAACGTCAACTACCGTCGGGTTAAGTGGTTCGTTTTCCATGCCAGGTGGCACTCTGGTGGTGACACACGTGAACACATTGTGGTCCCGCGTTACTCCGACTATTGCATCCCCGATCCTGGAAACATGCATGTCTGAAAAGACCTCCCAGGGCTCGTACCCCAGGGAGAAGTAATAGCGATAATTGGGCCCCACGGGGAGTGGTTGCTGTAGCAGGCGACTCTGGTCGTGATGGATCCCGACCGCGACCCACCCTGGATTGGTACTAAGCATCCCAAAACGCTCACTTCTTTCGTACACTTCAGCGTCGCCAATAACCAGAACATTGCCGTTGGAATCCAAGAGTTGTGACCCGGTAATTCGATTATTGTCGGCATGCCAGCCGCCCATCACGAGCCCTTTGGGAACTCCGAGCATCGCCGTGCCATTCGGTGCGACGCGTACCGAGGAACCGTAGTCGACCCGGACTCCCTGGGCGGTTGCGTCTGTGGCCCACGCTGCAACGACGATAGCTGCGATGGTCAAACGATTGGCGAAAATCTTGGGCATTAACATTTGCGAGTTCTCCGTCTGAGGGACCTTCGACCGAAGATTCGATAACCGTTATCGACGTTCCTGGTCAAACAGAGAGTTGCGGCGAACGTGGTCATTCCCTTTTCAGTTCCGAAAAGGTGACCGGCCCATGCAGACATGGCATGGCTCGTACTTCGGCGCACTGCGGCCTCTCCACAAATGTAGATGCAGCGAGTCGCGCCGATTGACCGCAAAAACAAAAAGATTTTATTTGCGGCTGGATTTGGCGATGGGCGGCAGAGACTTGTCCAAGCCGTGTAGTGCAGGTAATTGGGTCGCTTCGTTGTCCAAAAAGTGGAGTTCGAAATCACTATAGCGATTTGCAATCGTCCACCGGACAGCTTTCACATACCACTCCCGAGCGGCGGCGTAATCTTTGTCCAATTTAGCATGGACCATCGCAAGGACGTAAAATTCGTAGGCATCGCCGCCGCCACGTAACTTGCAGGATTCATCGAGCGTTTCCTGGGCAATCAGCAGGGAAGCTTTGTCGCCTGTGACATTGGCACGGTACTGAGCCAGCCCCAATGTGAAGAGAGGGCGTATTCCGCCGCTTTGGAATTGTTTGTTATACTTTTGTTTGGGTTTCGCCAGCTCACATAGCTTATTAGCCAGCCCCAGCGCCAATTCTGGGTCCCGAAAATGCGAGTCAGGGCAGATGTTTAGGAACCAGGCGTAATGCTGCGTGATGCCGATCGACTTGGTGTTCAACTCGGTCGATCTGTCAAACGCGTCATTCGCCCGAGCGAAGTGAGGTTTAGATTCTGCTTGACGCCCCTCACACCAATACTCCATTCCCAGATGCGAATGCGTTTGCCCAACCTGGCCCCAGAACGCCGCGTCGCCAGGTCTGTCCTCGACTGCCCGCTCTGCAACCTCGACGGCCTGACGGTACACGTCACAAGCTTTGTTGCGATCTTCAATGACGGTATAGCACAGGGCCGTGTGGATCAAAAAGTCGATCTTGTCGCGGAGTGACTGATCACCGTCCACCGGTTGGCGAGTCTTAGTGTTATAGGCCTCAATGACACTGAGGACGGCCGCGTCTCTGGATTTGACCCAGCTTGAGTCGTGAGCCATTTCGGGATTCGCTAACAGCTTGATTGCTTCGGTCGGAGCATTCATTGCGAGAAACAGGCTGAGTTCCGCGCTCTGACGCTGGAACTCGGTCGCCACATAGCCGATCGCCATGCTGACGATGACCGCCACGCCTAAGATCATCACCGCGGACGACAGTCCGGCGACACCCGGATTCTTTTGGCACCAGCGCCGCATTCGCTCGGCACGTCCAATCGGCTGTGTCACAAGGGGGACTCTATCAATGCACCTTTGCAACTCTTCGGCGATCATCTGGGCCGACTCGTAACGTTCTTCGCTCTTCTTCTGCAAACATTTCAGGCAGATCGTCCAGAGATCGTGGAGCACCGTCCGGCGTTTTACGCTGGGCGAACGCAGTTCTTCGGGCGATGCGACCATGAATATTGTCTCCTGGTCCGTGGCGCCCTGAAACGGCGGCCTCCGCATCAACATGGCATATAGCAAAGCCCCGAGCCCGTACACGTCAGTCCTCGTGGTAACGTCACCGTACTTTCCCATGGCTTGTTCGGGAGCCATATATGCCGGAGTACCGACGATTGCTCCCGAGGCGGTCAAATCGAGTGTTGAATCGATTTGCTTGGCCAAACCAAAATCGGTCACCACCGCAACACCTTGGCAATCAATCAGAATATTTGATGGTTTGAGGTCGCGATGCAGAATTCCGCAGTGATGTGCGTGAGCGGTGGCCTGGGCGATTTGGAACATGACCATGGCGACCGCCAAGGGATCTGACGAGTACTCGTTGGATTTCAGTCGTTTGTCTAAGTTGTTGCCTTCGATCAAGTCCATTGAAAAGAAGTAGTAACCGTCCACTTCCCCAATCTCATGGATGGGGATAATGTGCGGATGTTTCAGGCTGGCAAGTGCCTCGGCTTCTAGTTGGAAGCGGCGGGGGTCTTCTCGCTCGCGCATCATTTTAAGAGCGACCGGGCGGTTGAGACTGATGTGCCTGGCTCTGTAAACGACCCCCATTCCACCCTCGCCAAGCCGGCCTTGGATCTCATAGTCGCCAAAGCGTCCACAAGTTTGACAGTGTCCCATCCAATGCTCTTGACCGCGTTCGTCAGTCGGTTCGGCCGATTGCGGCTCGTCAGTGTTGCCTTGGACATCTGACGGTACTTCGCGAGGTTCAGGATCACTGTTCTTGGGTCGTCGAGGATGGAGTAGACCCTCGATCCTGTTATCGCGGGCGAAGATCTTGGCCAACTCGACTGCATAGTCCGGAAAGCGAAGCAGGAATTCGAGTTGATCAACGCTGTGTCCCGACTCAATCTCCTTAAGATATCTATCGTAGATCACGTCAAGTTCATTCTCACGCCCGCTTGATTCCTCATGCGAGTCGACCATCTTGGCCTCCCATGCAGTCGAGTAGCAGTACTTCTAAGGACTGCCTTCCTCGTCGCAAATATCCCGCGACGGCAGGACCTGTCGCACCCATTAACTCCTCAATTTCCGTGGTTGTCTTTCCGTCAATGTCTTTGAGCACAACCGCCATGCGCTGTGTTTCTATTAGCTGCGACAGAGCTTTCAAAACACAGGCAATGAGCTCGTTGCGCATTGCTCCTCGGCTGGGACTGGACAGGCTGGAGATCAAATTGTCTAGATTCCACGAAATCTGTGCCAGGAAGTCTTCGATCGAAGTCACGTCCTGTTCCGTCGTCCTCTTGCATTTGCGTATCGCAAGCAGAATTTCGGTTGCCAGAATTTTCCGGAGCCAACCGTGGAATTCGCGATCGGTAGTTCCTCTAAACTGCCCACGTTTCGCCAATGCCTTCAACAGCGTTTCCTGGACGACATCTTCAGCGTCAAACGGGCCAATGGCACGATGGTGCATAGCCCTCTGTGCCAGCATCAGCAGCCAGTCAAAATATTGTTCCAGTGGGAGGATCTCATCCCGTCGCGTAGCGTCCTCATCACACATGTGCCGACCCCATGCGATAAATCGATGCTTTACACCCGGATTGCAGCAGTAACCAACGTAATCTTCTCACGCGGACACCGGGATGTCGAGAGTTCCGGTAAGTGGCGAAAGAAGATCCGATATACGGACCGAGATGACTTATGATGGACAGGGGGAACCAGGGGACAGATCCATATAACTGGCTCAGGAATCCGGGCCGCCAAGCCACGAGTCGCGAGGCAATCGCACGAAGTCAACCGAGAGCTGGGGCAGGGTGGCACTGATTCGAATCCGCGGCAGTTGGGATTGTGCCACTGCTTCAGGTCGGCAGGATTCGGCGTATTTTCTGACCGAGCCGCTCTCCGACCTTAAAGTCGCTCTCTGACCTTAAGCAGTGTCCTTGGACGGTTCCGAGTCGGCAGAAGCACTGCTGCGGGGCACGAATTCGCCAGTGGATCCAAGCTCCGCTCGCACACGATCCGATAACCTGTGTCCAGTCATCGAACTTGCTGAATCTCTGCTGGAATGGTGACATCAACCGGGTCGTTGAACGAGCAACATGTGAGGCGATCGATCACTGGCTGAGATCATAAAAAAAGGCCCTATCAAAACAATAGGGCCTTAGCGCTGACTCTACCGGCTATTTCTTGCTCGCGGCTTTCTTCTTGGGAGCTGTTTTCTTAGCGGCCGCTTTGGCGGTCTTCACCGCTGCTTTCTTGGCCGGGGCCTTTTTGCGGGTGACCATGCTCTCGGCTTTTTCCAGCATGCTGCCTGCTGTTTTCTTCATGGATTTGGGCATGCCGGTGACCGACTTCGGCAGGCTTTTCGCGATGGTTTTCGCGTTCGCCCCGGCGATTCCGCCCGCCACCGCGCCGACTGCCGCACCGACTGGACCAATCAATGCGCCCGCGGCGGCTCCGGCAGCGGCGCCACCGACCATGCCGAGTGTTGATGCCGTCGACTTCTTGACTGCCTTTTTCGCCTTAGCCATGATCGGTCTCCTTAGGTATTGAGTCGGGAAAACTGTCGTTGAGGCTATAGCAAATGACGCGCCAGTCCGCAGCGTATTAGTGCGTCCTCCTGACAAATCGATCGCGGCGTGACTCGATGTGGCGAGGTGACCGGCGACTGCAACCTGCGGGTCAAAAGTCGCGCCGGGTTAGAGCGTGGGACGCGGCGAATTCTATTTATTGGACTGGCCAAATAAACCGAAGCCGCCAGTGAGCCCCACAGCCCCTGCGTCGATGGCCCCGATATTTGTGCCCTGACCGTCATGCGGATCTCCCCCGTCAATCAACGGGCTGCCGGCTGCCGGGGTGTAGGCCTCGCGGTAGAATGCCAGGATTTTCGAAACGGTCACGTGGCCTGATTTGATGTCGTTGTCTGAGAAGGGAAATTCCTTCGGGATCGGACCTTTGAACTGCGGGGCCACCTGCACGTCGACCTCCCCGCCGCGCGGCACGTCATGGTGGCCGAAGCCCGCGTCTTTCCGCTGAACTTTGTCGGCTACCGAGAGCAGGTAGTTGCGCGGTGACTTCGCCTGCGGGCTGTGAAACAGATTGTAATCGGCGTATCCCAGGCGAACCGGGCTCGTGGTGGTGGCCGTCTCGTCATTCCAGGAGGCCCGGACCATGCCCTGTCGACCTTTGGCGTAACGCTCCGTATGCGCGAAGTTGAAGAAGACGTTGTTACGCAGGCTCTTGACGAACGCCCCGGGCGCCACCTCGACGCCTGGCACATCCAGCCACTCGCCGCCGTCGAAGACGTTGTTGAAGATCTCGATCCCCTCGCCGGCTTCTTTCGGCGGATAGATGACTGCGATGCAGCCCCCCATGCTGCCGGGGCGGCTGTCCGATTTTCCCGCCACAAACAGGTTGTGATGGATGCGACCGATGCTGCCATTCTGCATGAGATCGTGATCAATGATGTCGGTGATCAGGTTATAGCGGAACTCACCCTCGACGAAGCGCACGATCCATTCACCGTCCCGAATCACGTTGTGTTCGCCCAGAGCTCCCTTTGAGGTGGAAAAGGTCGACACCTGGCTGAAGTAGGGGTATTCGTCCGTGATCGGCATCCGCTGGTGCAGGTAGTTGCCCCGGACGATCGTGCCAACTCCCTCGGCAAACAGTCCGATCCGGATTCCGATACACAGATTGCTGTCGGCATCCGTGTCCCCGCCGACCAGCCAGTTGGGGCTCGCGAAGCGGGCCTGGGAACGGTAGACGCGGTTCCCCTGGAACAATTTGCGACTGGGCGAACTGCCGCGCGCCACAAAGCAGGGCGAGGATTTATCAATATCCTTGTCGGCGCGGGCCAGAGTCGTGTCCCGAAGCGTGTTGCCGCGGAAGATGGTCGTGGATTGGTCCTCGTTCTGAACGTGGACCGCCGCGCTCTCGTCGAAGTCACAGTGCTCGACCAGCAGCGTGCCATCGCCTTCGATCTTGAGTTCGAGGGCAGGGTATTCGACCGCGACCCGGCGTCCGTCGGCCGTCAATTTGGCCGGCGCACCTAACCGGCGCACGTCGCAGTTGCGGACCCGGACCGCACCCGTCCAGCGGCCATCGGTGCGAATACGGTATCCGTTCCCGACAAGTGTACAGCGGCGATCGGGCAGGCCCTTGATGTCCAGCGAGGTCTCGCCGGTCAGGATCAAGTCATCCTTCAACACCAGTGTCTCTCCGGCCTCGACGACCTGATCCGCAGCCGCACGTGTGGGCCATGTTGTGAACAGGCTGCTGGCCGTCAACAAGGTGGCAAGTAAGTAGAAGCGATTCATCGAACCCCCAAATGCAAATCCTGTCTGACACGGAAATATCAAACGCCAGGGCGTGTCTGATGAATCCAAAACTCACTAAATCAGGGAGGGCAGATTCACCTGACACGGCCTTGGATCCGAGAAGACGAAATGTGTGTCCTTTGAACGTACCGGTGAAACGCCTTCGCCGCTTACTTGGCTTGTTTTTTCAAGTAGTCGTCGCGAATGGCGTGCAACTGTTTCCAGATCGCCATGTCCCGGGCCTGAGGTGAGACACACGCAAAGATATAGTTGCGGCCGTTGCTGGCCCAGGTCCGGATCTCCAGGTTCAGCTTCTGTGGCTTCTGCGTAGCGAACGGCTCCACCCAATCCAGCGTGCCCGTGTAGAGAACCGGCATCGCCGCGGCGTTTTTGTCGGGTGCCGGCTCTTTGTCGGATTTGACTCGCTGCAGTTCCAGCGTGAATTTGGACGGGTCGACATCCGGGAGCTTGCCATTGAGCACGGCTGTGCACAGACCCCGGTAGTATTTCAAGAACTCATCTTTGACAACGGCGTCAGTCAGTGCGGGCTGCGGCTGGAGCTCGAACGCAAAGGCGTAACAAAAGAAGGAATCCGACTTCGGTTTCATCATCCCGGGCGCAAACCGAACATGTTCCGAACCCTTCAGCTTCATATCGGGAGCAAACCCTGGCGGCAGTTGAATGGTTTCGCCAGCCCAGCCATCCGGAGCGACGAGCTTGAACGAGTTGGGCTCATCCGCGAACAACAGCATTCCGGAGAACAGCAGACTGACAGCAACTATGCGAAACATGGGAAACTCCTCTCGGCGGGAATCGGGCAAACAGCGGTCCTCAGTATGATACACGCCCGCCGCGATTCCAGTTGATTACGGGAATTCGAAGTTCGTGTTCAGTATCTTCTCGAAACATCAGTCGAGATTCAAACATCATTAGCATTCTCGCCAAATGAAGATACCCCCTCACAGGAGGGGGTATCTTTCGATCTTTTCTCGTACGAACGTCGGCGTCCGATGCACCAGATTACAACGGAGCGTTCAACACACCCTGGACGATTTCGTTGATCCTCTGCCAGCCCAGCTTGCTGGCTGCTCGCAGCAGGTCATCCACGCCATGACCCGAGTCCAATGCCGAGGGGTTCTTCTTTTGTACGGCACGCACGACTTTGCGTTGCTGCCTGCGAGACTTGCTCACAATATGGTAGCGGTAGGTCGCTGCCATTTTGGGATCAATCACAATGTCGTGCTTCGCCTTCGCCTCTGCAGCGATTTGCTTGGGCGTCGCATTCCCGTTGACCGAGAGGATCTGACGTACGACGTCCATCTTACTCGTCGGTTTCTCTGTGTTCGAAACCGCTGTCTTTTTCTTGACCATTTTGAACATCCTTCTGTAAGTGTAATAGCTCCATTATAGATACTGGTGAATATTATGATAGATGAATACGGCACAAATATCTCTTATTATTCACAATTTCACTTCGTCGAATTCGGTCCTATTATTTTCATCTCCCAAAGGGTTTGGTCAGAAGAGTGGAAGTGACAGTGCAGCGGTTGCATGGCGAGAGAGGCATTTGATTCACCGTTCTATTCAGAGAACGATCGCAAGGGTCGCGCGAGCTGGCAGGCGTTGAAACTACTGGCACTTTCCCATACCCCAAGCGTTGGTTTTCGCTGCTTTAAATCGCTATCATCATTTTGGTACGGGGCGGGGACTTTCGGGCAGGACGCTATCGAATCTCTTTCTTTAGGGCCACGGG
>JAQGHS010000112.1 GCA_028291605.1 Planctomycetaceae bacterium
CGCCGGAGGCTTTTAACAACAACGGGGCCTCCGGCGGACGCCGACCTGCGGTCGTCTTAGGCTCGGCGGGAGCCTCGCCCTCCCGGGGCACAATCCACGATCTCATTCCTTACGGTTCTTCGCTGTCATACTGCAACAGGCTGAATATCGAACGGGGCTTCAAACGGTCCCGCCCCTTGAGGAAGGACAGTTCGATCGCAAAGGCGCATCCGACAACGTGGGCCTCGCACATTTCCGCCAGCCGCGCACACGCATCAATCGTACCACCAGTCGCCAGCAAGTCGTCGACCAGGAGCACGCGGTCGCCGGGCAGCAGCGCATCCACATGCATCTGCAAGGTGTCGCTGCCATATTCTAAATCGTACTTGTAGGTATGAGCTTCATAGGGCAGCTTGCCGGGCTTGCGAACGGGAACCAGCCGGGCACCCAGTTCGATGGCCATCGGCGCTGCGAATAGAAAGCCGCGGGCTTCGGCGGCCAGGATGGCGTCGATCTTCATGCCACGGAAGGGATCGGCCAATTGTCGGATCGCCTGCTTGAAGGCGACCGGGTGTGCCAGCAGCGGCGTGATGTCCCGAAACATGATTCCCGGCTTCGGAAAATCGGGAACCGCGCGGATGTAGTCCTTCAAGTTGAGTACTGTCGTCATGAACCTGGTTTCGCTTTCTGAGCCAATGCGTCTTGAGCTTGTATCACAAATTTTCGAGCGGCAGGGTCTTGTCCATAGAGCTGCATGATCGACTGCCAGATGGCTTGAGCGTCGGCCACTTTACCGGCCGCCGCTTGTTTGTCAGCACGCACCAACGCCGCCTGCACCCACGCATAACGCTCATCGGATTCTTTCTCCGGGGGTTGCAGCTCGACGAGCAGCCGGTCACAGAGATCATACAGCTTTGCCTGCTCGGGATCACCCGCGAGCAAGGATTTCACCGCCAGCACCGTTTGCGTCGCTCGCAACCCTTCTCCGGCCTCCTGTTGAGCAAGCGCCATCAACAACAACCGGCGCGGTTCATTCGCCGCCGCTCCGTCATCTCCCTTCCGGATCCGGCTCTTCCGGAGATCCCGTTTCAACACGGTCAACTGTTCGTAACTCTCGATTTGAAGCAGATAGGGGGCGACCTGATCTTTCCAGCGCGCACTATCGGCTTGCACCAGCGGGAGGAAGTACTTATCCCGTGCCTGCAACCATTCTTCGCCGGCCGGACGCGACAGTAGAGCTTCACCCAATTTGAAACGTTCCTCGGGAGAGGGGGACCAATCCTTGAACCAGAGGAACCCACCCAGGACGATCAGGATCAACATGCCGACGAGAAACCAGGTGCTATTGAGCAAACTGGTCAGGAACGGATGTGCGTCGGCCTGCTCGAGTTCCTGACGAATCAGGCTTTTCATCAACGTGGCGGGGCCCGGTCCGTCGTGTGCTCCGCGCCCGCCGGATGACGCCGTGATCGTTTCTGATTCCGGATTGGGCGCCCCCGAAGCCGTTTCCGACTCGAAGACCTGCATCTTTTTACGAACTTGTTCCAGCCGCCGCGCGACGACATAGGCATCGGGAAAGCGTTTCGCGGGATCCTTGTTGAGCAGTTGTTTGACGATGTCCTCGAACCACGATGGGATATCGGGGTTCACGAGTCGAGGTGCATCGAAGAGCCCATATTGATGCTTCTTCAGCACTTCCAAGGCCGTGTTTCCGGTAAACGGCGGCCTCCCGCAAACCATCGCGTAGAGCACGGCCCCCAGCGAATACAGGTCGCTCTGCTTCGAGGCCCGCTTGCCCTCGGCCTGTTCGGGAGACATGAATTCAGCGGTCCCCACGATTCCGCCGGTGACCGTCAGCCGGTCTGTGGCAAACACCTGGGCCACGCCAAAATCAGTGAGCTTCATCGTGCCGTCAGCGGTGAGCAGCAGATTTGACGGCTTCAGGTCTCGATGGATGATTCCCGCGTCGTGCGCCGCCTTCAAGGCATAGCATATCTGCACCCCGAAATCGATCGCCGATTCCCAACTGATCCGACGCTCACGTCGCAGCAACTGGGTCAGCGTTTCCCCTTCGACGTACTCCATCGAATAATAGTAAGTCCCATCGTCGACTCCGCTGTCGAACAGCTTCACGATATGCGGGCTGCTGAGCTTCTTCATCGAGTCGATTTCGCGGTTGAAGCGTTCGACGAAGCCTTCTTCACGGGCGAGCGTGGCCGGGAGGACCTTGACTGCCGCCTCGTCACCGGTCTCCCGATGTCGTCCCAGATAGACGCTGCCCATTCCCCCAGAGCCAATTTTGGAGAGGATCTCGTAGGGACCGATCTGGGACGGATTCATGGGACCCCAACGCCGTGCACAATGTTATCGTAGGCTAGGCATCCTGCCTGTCATTGTTTGTGTTGGACTGACAGGCAGGATGCCTAGCCTACGGTTTTGATGCCTGACCCGACTTCAGTTCGGCCCGATGAGCGGTCCACCAGAGCATCCAGGTCCGCTTGTCATACCCGAAGTCCTCGCGCGTCAACTTGCGAAGCGCGGCGAGCACCTCCGTGTTCTGGAACTGGCGGGTGACCAGCACGGTCCGTTCACGTGTCACGGTCACAGGCATGCCAGTTATCACGGACTGCGGGGCTGCATTGCCCGGATAGACGGAACCTGGTGTTCCCAGCGACAGCGGCAAAGGCACTCCGGGAATCGCCAGCGGAATATCTCGCGGCGGCAGCACAATCTCAACCGGTTGCAACAACGGAGCACCACCCTGACCCGCCAGGAATGTGGGCTCGAGGACCTTCTGCCGATATGTGTGGGTTGAACTGAGAGCGTCGATCAAATTCGGGACCACTTCCGGATTGCCGAAATGCCCCAACGCCACCGCCGACCGGCACACGATCTCGTTCAAATCGTCCGACAAGGCCTTCGTGTAAATCGGAATTGCAATGTCTCGCGACTTACCGGTAATGCCTTCCATCGCCGCCACGCGGACAGCTGACGAGTTATCGAACAAGGACTGAATCACGAGTGCCTGGACAGCAGCCGTACTTTGCAGGCGAGCCAGGGTGCGGACAAAAATCAACCGCACATCGTCGGCCGATTCATTGCGGAACATCTTGACCAGTGGTCCGACCGCATCACCATCCGAGATCTCGGACAATTCCTGCCGGGCCTGAATCTGTCGAGACTGATTATTGCTGCGCAGCCAACCCTGCAAAACGTGCAATCTTTTATGCCAGTCGACCTCGGCGTCGCGATGGACCGAGGACGCTTCCAGCAATTCCACTTCCTGCGGAAACAGATATTTTCCCTTGTATTTGACATATCCCTTGGCGGCCATCGATTCGTCGCGCGTCATCCACTTGCCATCATGCTGGAGATGTCCCAGCATGCGGTGCGCGGCCTCGTGTTCCGGCTCAAGGGCGACAATCAGCAGCAACTCGGCTTCACGCTCTTTCTTGAGCCCCTGCTGTTTGCACCACTCCTGCAATTCCCAATGTGCCTCGACAGTATTGGAGGCGAGACGCGTCTTCCACTCGTATTCCTCAACGGTCCGGCTGCGCTTGGCGAGGAATTCGACTTCGTCCTGGCTGATCGTGATGATTCCGCCAGTCAACGTCTCGACGCGAACCGGACTGGCGACCACTCGACCGGAAACCACCTTATCGAGAAAGACGCCTCGCAGTTCACCGCCCCCTTTGAGCCTGACGAGATCCGCGCGCACGGGACCACCCGAAAGCATCCCGACGGCAAGGAAGCAAAGCAGCGAATAACGTATGACCGACCGACTCATTGGCGCGGTTCCTGAACGAAGGGCTCTACGGGTGGTAACCCGCGGCCGACTGACATCACACTAAGTCTAACCCCCGAACCGGGTCGCATTCAACAGGATCTTGCGTGGAAAGCCCTGCTTTTGCGAGATTGAGCCTGTGTCTCAGAAGAGTCGGACTAGCGATTAACCTCATCGCAACAGGTAATCTCGACGTCTTTCCGCGAGGCTTCCTACGACGGAACTGCGGAACGCACTTCCGTTGAGTGTGACAGTTGGCTAGAGTGAATTGATCAGGAAAATGGCAACGGTTGGGGGCGATGCTGGTATCCAATCCCCACATTCTGCCGGTGTTTTTCAAATCCCAGCCGTTGTTTTCTCGAGTCAGGTGATAGGCTTGCGAAGCAGATGCAACGCGCTTGCGGGTGGTGCCTCGTGCCGTAAGTCGATCTCAGTTTGAGCCGCGGTCGGTCCGAAATATCCAGAGACTCATTCCGTGATTTCACGGATGTCAATGACCGCTTGTCGGTTAATCAATGGCAGAAGAAGTTGTTCGAGAAGATCTTCCGGCGGTGCCGGACAGTCAAGGAGAAGCAATCATGCGGGTGATCAAGATGCTGCTGGCGATCGTACTGGCCGGATGGCTGGGCGTATCTGAAGCCGCCGCGCAAGGGAATCCGCTCGCCCCATTGTTGCCCACCAATTCCGCCCTCAGCCGGTTGAAGCTCACGCGCATGTGGTGGGGCTCGGCCACCATGGACGCGGGTCGCGACAAATTGTTGTTTCTAACTCTCGATGACACGCTGCTGTTCGCCCATTCGAGCAGCGGGATCTTGAATTGCTTTGATTCTGAAACAGGCCGAAAGCTCTGGGCCAGTAGCCTAGGCGGGCAGGATGAGCCCGCATTTCCACCGATTGCCAATGATAAGCTGGTGATCATTGTCAGTGGCAGCAGTTTGTATGCTCTCAATAAGATGACGGGGGACGTGGTTTGGGAATTCCCACTCCCTAATAGCCCCTCTACATCGCCGATCATCGATGAAAAGCAGGTTTACCTGGGGACTTCAGACGGCAGCCTGATGGCGTTCGACCTGGAAGAGCTGTCGAAACGCTTCAATAAGCGGCTGACGGTCGAGTCCGCCGGAATGGCGATTCGCTGGAAATACAAAATCACCGCGAATATCTATTCGCAGCCTGTCTCCAGTGGGGATCTGATTTCCTTTGCAGGGACAAACCGTACGACCTATACCATCAGTCGCGGCCGGGATCTGCGGTACACTTTTGATACTCCCATGTCAGTCAGTGCCGGCTTGGCCACCAATCGCGGCATTTTGTATATCTGCACCGGTGATGCCCGTGTCTTTGCACTGGATGTCGTGACGGGTGCTCTGAGATGGCAGACTGTCGTGGGATCACCCATCTACGAAACTCCTCGCCTGATTCAGGATGAGTTATTCGTGTCACCCGAAGAGATTGGAATGTTTCGGTTCCGCGCACGAGACGGAGCCGAGATCTGGAATCGACCGGCACGCGGAGTGGAAAAATTTGTTGGCGCAACTCCAGACGCAATCTTCGGTAGTGATCGGGCGATGAATTTGGTCCGCCTCAGTCGTCAGACCGGCGAAGTGCAGGGTGCCTTGGCTCTGAATCGCTTTTCGTTGCGTGTGGCCAATGACTTAACTGATCGACTCTATCTGGCCACTCCCACCGGAATGATCATCGCCTTGCGTGAGCCGGGACGCGAGCTGCCGCTGTTCTTCAAGTTCCCGGAGCGTTTGCCGATCATGCCCGAGTTCGCTCCGGAAGAAGCCGCGGAAACTCCCGCGACCGAAGAGAAGCCGGCCGAGGAAAAGGCCACCGAAGAGAAACCTGCCGAAGAAAAGCCCGCAGAGGAGAAGGCGGCTGAAGAGAAGCCTGCTGAGGAAAAACCTGCGGCGGAGAAGCCGGCCGAAGAAAAGGCGACGGAAGAAAAGCCCACCGAATCCGGGACTTCGAACTGAGTGGCCAACTCCAGTGTGACGACCATTCGAATGCGATAAATCCGCGTCTGTAGGGGGACGCTACTGGTCGTAGGTTGGGCACGCTTACCCATCCGCTTGGGAGTTCCGAAATTGGAACCTCCCTAAAAACGATCACGACTGATCGTAATTTCTCCGATCGTCATCGCGGCCTTGTCGGCGGGAATGAATCGGAGAGACGGGCAAGTGTGCCCATCCTACAGTCCGTGCTGTTCTGCGCATCTCTCCATTGCCAATTTGGCCGAGACCGGCAATGCATCTCTCGCAGCAGCGTTGATATCTGCGTGAATTTGGGGCGTCCTATATACCCGGACCCGTGGACTGTAAGGAGTTTCTGATGCTGAGCAATAGCCGGCTCTCCCAATAGATGTCTTACCTATTGGCAACCGAAACAGGTGGCGCTGACTTGTAATAAGCGGGGGATCAAACTCGTGTGGAT
>JAQGHS010000123.1 GCA_028291605.1 Planctomycetaceae bacterium
GGCCTCCGGCGGACGCCGACCTGCGGTCGTCTTAGGCTCGGCGGGAGCCTCGCCCTCCCATGTAATCAACTACGCCGCAAAAATCTTTTCGAAGCGGGGGTCTTTGGTAAGTTCGCCTTCTTTCGAGGGGGTCTCTTTCAGCAGGCGTTCGATCACGATGTCGGTCGTGATCCCTTCGCTTTCCGCGGAGAAATTCGTCACGATGCGGTGTCGCAGCACGGGTGCCGCCAGGGCGGCGATGTCTTCGGTCGCCAGGTAGCCTCGGCCGTTCAGCAATGCCCGGGCCTTGCCCCCCAGCAGCAGGTTCTGGACGGCTCGCGGGCCGGCGCCCCAGCTCAGCCATTCTTTGATGAAATCGGGCACACCGGGTTCATTCACGCGAGTCTGCCGCACCAGCGCGATGGCATATTCGATGACATGATCGGCCGCCGGGACCTGCCGGACGACGTTCTGTAACTCCAGAATATCCTCGGCGCTGAGCACTGGGCGAATGGTGTCGCTCTGCAGCGAGGTCGTCTGCTTGGCAATCTGAAATTCCTCGCGGAAGGTGGGATACTTCACGAAGATCTTGAACATGAAGCGGTCTTGCTGAGCTTCCGGCAGGGTGTAGGTCCCTTCTTGCTCGATGGGATTCTGCGTCGCCAGCACGAAGAACGGGTTGCTGAGTTGATGCCGCACGCGGCCCACGGTGACCTGGCGCTCCTGCATGGCTTCCAGCAGGGCGGCCTGGGTCTTGGGCGGGGTCCGGTTGATTTCGTCGGCGAGGACCACGTTGTAGAACAGCGGGCCTTCGAGGAACCGGAATTCTCGCTTACCGGTCGACCGGTTTTCTTCGAGCACGTCGGTCCCGGTGATGTCGGCGGGCATCAGGTCGGGGGTGAATTGAATTCGGCTGAACGACATCGACAAGCAGCGCGACAAGGTGCTGATCATCAACGTCTTGGCGAGCCCCGGGACCCCTTCCAGGATGCAGTGGCCGCGGCTGAACAACGCGATCAACAATTGCTCGAGAACTTCATCCTGCCCGACGATCACCTGGGCCATCTGCTGCCGGATTTCGGCATAGGCCTTCTGCAATTTTTCGATCGACTTCAGGCTGTCACCGGCAAGAGAGGCGTCGGTCATCGGATACCTATCGTAGAAAGCTGGCCACGCTCGGCGGCCAGAATGCGGATACAGTACGGACATCAACGGAATCGAATAAATCCTTAACACGCATCATGTTAGCCGCGGGTCCAACAGGTGCCAAGTCCGCCCCTCGCAATGTGAGCGGAATGGCGCTAGCCACCGGTTCTGCGTTTGATTTCCATGGCAGAACCGGCGGCTAGCGCCGTGTCGCTCACCGGACCAAGCGGTACCAACAGATGCCAAGACCGCCTTCGGACCAAATCAGCCGGAACGCGCTAGCGTCCGGTTCGGCCGGGCAATCAACTCGATAGTGGTCAGAACCGTGGGCTAGCGCCCAGCGGCTGATTTGGACCGCGGAAATTACGAACTCGAAAGCCAAGTAACGAATGGTCAACGCAGTGTAAAGTTAAGCGTATTACTAGGAGCGAAGTTCTGGCCACAGTCTGGAAAGAATACTGCCAGTGGATAGCCACGGTAATTTCAGGACAGCAACCGCAAAAACTTCGCAACCAATTACTCAAATGGATGTTACATCAAACTGAAGCAGCCCTCACAATTCGGCACACGGGTTGCCAAGTGAGGGCTTGTCAACTCGACAAGCAAACCTGAAACGACTTCAAAAAAGACTTCGACAGATAAGCAAAACTTTAACATCCGACTGACGCATGTTGGCAAAACATCCAGTCGGATGACGAAGCCTCGCGAGGGGACCGGTGACAGATTCATTGGATTCGGGAAGAGCGGCGTGGGTGCTCGACTCGAAAAAGGTGGATCAACGAACGTTCGGTAACGAACGTTCGGGGCAGGCACCGGCCCCCTCATTTTTTTCTTTGTGGGGGGACACCGGGAGGGCGAGGCTCCCGCCGAGCCTAAGACGACCGCAGGTCGGCGACCGCCGAAGGCGTCTCATCGAAATGCCTCCGGCGGACTCCGAGCTAAAGCTCGCTTTAGGCTCGGCGGGGTACCCTCTGGGTCCCTCGCCCTCCCATTAGGTTTAGCTGCGGGCCGTGCAGGGGGCGAATTCCTGCACGATGACCTTCGCCGTCCGTAAACCGTCGACCGCGGCACTGATGATGCCGCCGGCATAACCGGCGCCCTCGCCGATTGGGTAGAGACCCGCAATACCGGCCACCTGGCGTGATACCTGATCGCGCGGGATTCGTACCGGCGAACTGCCCCGCATCTCGGGGCCGACCAGCGTCGCTTGCTTAAGAAAATCGCCACGCCACTTCTGATCCATGATCGGCAATCCCGAACGGATCGTCTGGGCGATCACCGTGGGCAAGACCCCATCCAACTTAGTCTGGATGGTGCCGCGCTTGTAAGACGACGGCAGAACTTCGCCACTGCGTCCCGCGCGACCCGCAACGAAATCCTTGGCCCACTGGATGGGGGCGTAGTAGTTCTCGCGGCCCAACTGGTAGGCCAGCCCCTCAAATCGTCGCTGGATTTCGACCCCGGCCAGCGGATGATTGGTATTCAACTCCAGGCACGGGTCGAGCGTCACGACCAGCCCGCTGTTGGCATAGGGCGTATTGTGCCGCGAGTTGCTCATCCCGTTGGAGCAATAGCGGTAGGGCTCGGAAACACTGGGAATGACCTCGCCGCCGGCACACATGCAGAAGGTAAAGAGGTCTCGCTGACCGCGGGCCACCAGCGTGTAGTCGGCGGCTCCCAGCAGGCCGAGGTATTCCTTTTTGCCGTACTTGTGCTGGTTGACCTGTTCCTGCGGCTGTTCGATTCGCAGGCCCAATTGAAAGGCCTTGGCTTCCATGGGAACGCCCAGGCCGTGCAGCATTTCGTAGGTATCGCGAGCACTGTGACCGATCGCCAGGACCGCCTGTGAGGTCTTGATATAGCCGCTGGAAGTCGCCAGTCCGCGCAGCCGGCCGTCGCTGATATCGAGCGATTCCAGCCGGCAATTGAATTGATACTCGCCTCCCCACTCTTCGATCTTGCGGCGAAAATTGCGGACCAGCATCGGCAGCCGATTGCTACCCAGATGGGGCCGGAACTCATAGCGAATGGCCGGCTTACCACCACACTCGACGAACTGCTCCAAGACCCAATCGACATCCGCGCCACTCATGCGGCACGTCAGCTTACCGTCGCTGAAGGTACCGGCGCCCCCTTCACCAAAGAGGTAGTTATTATCGGGATCGTGAGCTCCCCCCGAATCAAACAGCCGAATGGCGGGAACCCGTTCTTTGACCGCAGCCCCGCGTTCGATGACGAGAGGCCGATAACCACGCTGTGCCAGGTAGTAAGCAGCCAGCAATCCCGCGGGACCGGAACCAATCACCACCGGCCGCTCGCCCAACGGCTCAGAGCCCGGGACCGGTTCCTCGAACTGGTCAGGCACAAACGATTCAATCTCATCCTTGGATCGCGACAGGCTGTGCAGTTCGGCATCCGGCGTGAGATCCACGACTGCCGAGTAGACAAACTGCAGCGAATCACGGCTGCGGGCATCCAGGCTCTTACGCAGGATGCGCCAGCGAGTCACCTCATCGACCGGCACACGCAGTTTCGCCGCCAGCACCGACGGCAATTCAGCCTCAGGAAACTGCACGGACAAGCGAATGTTGGACAACTTCAGGGACATAAGGTTGATCAGGGGTCGTGCGTACGAGTTTTCGAAATTGGCCGCCCCAGGACTCCAATCGTGAGTAAAACATCCTCGGCCAATATCGAAAAATCGTAGGCCCGACCCCGACTTGCCAAGGCGACGATGAGAATGACGAATGTCGAAGCCCGAATGACGAATGAATGACCAATGACAAAATCCGAATGACCAAAAGATCCCGTTGCGCGGACCTGAATTGGTCAATCGACATTCGTCATTGATTCGTCATTCGTCATTTCTGCATCAGCCTTCCAACGCCTGCTTCATATCAGCCACCAGGTCATCCGGATGCTCAATTCCGACCGACACGCGCAACGTGTTATCGGTAATCCCCGCAGCCTTCCGGGCTTCTTCGGTCATCGACATGTGGCTCATGGTGTTGGGATGTTCGATCAGTGATTCGACCCCGCCCAGTGATTCGGCCATCGAGAACAACTTGGCCTTCAACATCACCTGTTCGGCAACGGGGCGGCCCCCCTTAACATCGAAACTCAGCATCGCACCGAAACCGCTCATCTGAGCTTTTGCCAAGTCGTACTGCGGATGGTCGGGCAGACCGGGGTAATAAACGTGCGACACTTTGGGATGCTTTTGCAGGAATTGGGCGAGGGCCATTGCCCCACGCTGATGGGCTTCCATGCGCGGCCCCAGGGTCTTCACACCGCGTAATACCAGCCAGGCGTCAAACGGTGAACAAGCCAGCCCGAGTGCATTGACAATGTAACCGACCTTCTCCGCGTGAGCTTTCTCCTTGGTGATGACGCAACCCGCCACGACATCAGAATGGCCATTGAGGTACTTCGTCATCGAGTGCAACACGATATCGCAGCCGAGTTCCAGCGGGCGCTGGAAGTAGGGCGACATAAATGTGTTATCACAAATCGAAATGGCCCCCGTTGACTTGGCGATCGCCGACACTCCGGCAATATCCACCAGATTCAACAAGGGATTGCTGGGCGTTTCGATCCAGATGCACTTCGTCTGCGGAGTGACTGCCTGCTTCACATTGTCGAGCTTCCCCATGTCGACAAACGAAAACTTCAGTCCCATCTGACTAAAGAGGGCATCGAACAGACGATAAGTGCCTCCGTAAATATCGTGTCCGGCAATGATATGATCGCCCGGCTGGAACAAGTGCAGCACCGCGGTAATCGCGGACATGCCTGTGCACGTTGCCCGGCAATCGAGTCCCCCCTCGAGCGAAATCAGGTTTTCTTCCAAGGCACGTCGCGTGGGATTGCCGCTACGCGTGTAGTCGTACCCGCGAGTCTTGCCGATCCCGTCCCAGGCGAACGTGGAGGTGGGATAAATGGGCGTCGTCACGCTGTTGTAAGTTTCGTCCTTATTGACGCCCACGTGGACGCAACGGGTTTCAAAGTGCATGCGAGATTCCATGTCAAAACGATGATGTCAATTGGCAGACAATTCCGTCAATTTTCTGGCCGGCCATCATTCTAGCGTGCCGCCGCACGGATGTCAGGGATTGTGGCACATCAGCAATCCCATAAGTCCCATCCGTCCCATAAGTCCCATTTGTCCCATCAAAATTCATGGGACGGATGGGACTGATGGGAGAAAATACAAAGAACAAAACCGCCGGGCTGGAAAAACCAACCCGGCGGCGTGTGTACTGCAATTCCAATGCGTGAAGTTAGACTTACTTGTCTTCTTTCTCTTCTTTGGCTGCCTTCTTCTCCGTCTTCTTCACGCTTTTCTTTTCAGTCTTCTTTTCTTCCTTTTTCTCTTCGGCCGGCTTTTCTTCGGGCTTCTCTTCTTCAGCCTCACCGCCACCATTCTGAATGGCTTGAGCCTTCAGGCCCATTTGAACCAGGCTCTTGATCTGGTCGGCCGGGATCACCGTCTTGATGCTGACGGCAGCATCTTGAATTTCGATCCCAAAGCCCAGGTAAGAGGGCTTCAGCGACAGGCCTTTGGTCAGCTTTTCGATGGGGAAGGGCAAATCGTCACCGGCGATTTCCTTCGCCATTCCCAAGCCCTTGACAACCAGGGAGGCGACGTCGATCAGGCCCACAAAGTTGGGCTTCGTTCCCAACTTGGCCTTCACAGCCGACAGGCTGGCTGAAGGGGTCCGAGAGGAAGCCGTCACAGCCTTCAGGGCATCTTCCATGGCCTTCGCACCGCCGCCAACCGTCTGGACGATCTTGTCGGCCAGATAGGCCGTACGGCTTTCCATACCGTCTTCGCCGTAGAACGCTTTCATGAGTGCTCGTTGATGTTCAGCCTGGGGAGCATCGTCTGAAATCGTAATCTTGGCGGTCACTAGGTCGATCGAAGTCTTACCTACCTTTTCCGCATCGGCCTTGTAGGTCACTTCCGTCTTCGTACCGTTCGCTTCGAGTTCCTTGATCGCTTCCGAGTACTTCTTGGTCAGCGCCCGCAGCTTTTCCGGCTTGTCGACGGCGATCAGGCTCAGAATCCGCAGGCTACCGCCTTCGTCCCCGCCAGCCAGGTTGACCGCCCCCGCGACACCACCGAACTTGATGCCCTTCAGCTCAGTGGCTGCGGACTTGATCGCCTTGGAGGCCTCTTCGTCCGTGATGATGGCTTCGGCAAAATCCATCGCGCACGCCATCAACTTGCTCAGATCGCCCTGCACTGCGAAGTAGCCGATCGCATCGGCCGGCAGGCTGTTGATCAACGGCGTGTCGGTACCCGTGCTGGCTTTGAGAGCCTTACCGGTGTCAGATTCATCATCCAGCGCGAAGTACTCTTCAATGACGACGTCTTTGTCGGTAAAAGCGATCGCCAGGGTAATCCCTTCGTGATCTTCGACCGCCTTCAACAGAGTGGTCGCAATGCCTTGCACCTTTTCCAGCAGGGCAGCTGTGTTGATCCCCGGAGTTTCCGTTTCTGGGACCTGGTCCTTCAAGTTTCCCAGAAGACCATGCGCCATCTGCAATTCATCTTTGTATGCTTCCAGCAGCGCGGGAACATTGACGAAGACGCTGATATCACCGCGGTTCAACGCCGCCAGGCTCTTCTCGTCGATTTCGTCGGCCAGCGAGTCCTTTTCCTTCGACTTCAACTGGTCCTTGATCGAGGTCGCCAGTTCTTCGTCATCGGAATAGATACCGTGCTTGTCGCCTTTGACGAAGGTGACGTCGTCGCCCAGGGCTTCTTCCATCGCCGCCATGTCTTTGGCCGGAACGATGAACACCATACCCGGCGCCTCACCCTTTTCGACGAAGACCGCGAGGTAGAAGTCACCGGCCAGGTCCACCCCTTCCATGGTCGGATTCTTGAGCACCGCACCGACTGCAGCGCCACCAAACTTGACGGTTTGGCCAGTGCCCGGCTGAACGGCGTCCGCCAGGCTCGCAATCTTGTTGAGAGTTCCCTGGAACCCCTTCACACGCACCACAACGGCAACATCGCTGGGAATCGCCTTAAGAGGCGATGCCGTTTGCGCGACTGCCGGACGGACTGCCCAGGCCACGATCAGTACCAACGCCCAACTTAACGCTCGTCTTGCCATAATCCTTTTTCCTCTGATGGTGTGTCGTCCTTGGCCCGGAATTTGGTAACGGGACGCAAAAGCCCCGGACATCTTAGGTACCCAGTATAGTCCAATCAGGTTTCAAAAGTCACTCATCCGCCAGCACCAGATTCGGAATGTGTGAACAGGCCTTAACAAGATGTCGCGAGATATTGACGCGGTGAGGTGAAAATCCCACGGTGAGCGCCTGAGTGACCTAGCCCCGGCAGGGGCGACCGCATAAAGCCTGGGGCGGAAGCCCCAGGTCATGGCGCGTGAGAAAATCCAAGCCCCGGAGGGGCGACCGACAATTGTGCGACACGGTTTCGGTCGCCCCTCCGGGGCTTAGACGTCATATTTTGGTCGAGTCCTGGGGCTTCCGCCCCAGTCTTTATGCGGCCGTCCCTACCGGGACTACGCAGACCGCGCGAATATTGACGCGTCATTTCGATTTCGGAACCAGCCTCAACCGGTCGTTGTACGTCTTCAGTTCCACCACTTCGTCCAGCATATTAACTGACATCTGATGGAAACTCGCCTGCACCTGGGACTCCGACTGATGCACGATCTGGCCATGCTGCCGATCGATCGCCAGGACCAGCCACTTCACGCTAGAACCTTCACCATTTGGCTCGAAGACCCGCGCCAGGCACAACACGATCGGTGAATGATCCAATTGCTCGAGAATCAGATGCAGCCCGGAGATCGACTGCTTCCACTGTTCATTGCCAGTTGCCAGGTCGAACGCAGAAATCATCCCGTTGACGCGTATCGCGGGAAACGAATCGATGCTGCGATCATTCGGAAACTTATCATCCCGATGAGTCACCACGAGCAACTGGTCATAGGTCGGGATCGTGTAGATGCGACTGTTGCTGCGCAAGGCAGAAGTCGGCACCTTGCCACAGGGACGGACGGCCCCCGTTTCCAGATTACACATCTGCAATTGCCCCTGCGGGTCGGCCAGCACCAGCCGGTTTCCGGACAGAGACGACGCCAGAGTCTTCACCGGCAGCTCCAATGACCAGCGTGCGACCTTGTGCAACGGATCGAACCGTACCAGTTTGAAGTTCGCGGACTTCGAGGCTTCCGCCACGGGCAGTATTTCCGCTCGAATAAAATCGTCGCCGACACGTCCAATCGACTTTTTGCACAGTTCGCCCAAACCGAGAACATTCAGATCTCGACCATCCACGGCAGCATAGGCCGTGACCGAATCCTGGGCTGGATTCCAGGCGTAGATCACGTTCGGCCCCCCCAGCAACTGGGTTCCAATCGGCAGGCTGGCACGGGTCCAGGCCACCTTTCCAGTGCGTGCATCCAGGACCACCAGCCGGCGGCGCAGCAGGTAGCACACATAGTGTTGATTTCCGAAGCGCGTCGTCCCTTCCGTGGCGAATGTCGCCCAATCGTCCCCCAGGGCCGCCTCGCCGCCAAATTGTGCGGAATTGGCGGAACCACTCGCCAAACGCCGCATCGGATAGGGCACCCGATAGTCCCCGAGCCCGTCCTCGATCTCCTCCGCGGCGGAATGATCATCCACCACATGCGACCACAGGACACGACGTTCTGTGGGTGACAGCGCCGTAATCGAGCTTCCCTGATACAAGACCACCTGGTGACCGGCCACATTCACATGGGCCTGGTTGGATGCCGACTCGGAAGACGTGCGAATGGGCAACGACCAGATCTTCTTTTCCGAGCGGGCATCAATGACTTCGAAGCGTGGCTCCTGTGAGACAAATTGCAGGCGATGCTGCCGGAAGAAGGGCAATCCGGATCCCTGCTGGTTGATGTCTTTATGAATGCCGCCGCCGTCAAAGTTGCTGCCCGCACGCATCGAGGTCAGTTCGCGATTATGCCAGTCACAAATGGGCTTGGTCTCCGCCTCAGGCATTCGGCCCGCAGCACGCAATTCCTGGATGTGCTGACTGACCGTGTGGCTGTCATCCCAGGCCGCAGCGGCGTGATCTCGTTCCAGGATCTGATAAAAATGAGCGGCATCAGCGGACAACCCGGCTTGCTGCCACAACCCGCCCAGACGCTCGGTCGCCCAGATCCGATGCTGCGGGTCCGCCTGCAGGTCCACCAATAAATTCTCCGCCGCCTGCCATTCGCCCGCCGCACTCAGCGTGGCCGTCAGCTTCTTACGAATTTCGGCCGTCGCGGGATGTACGCCGAATAAGTTCAGGAATCGCTGCTGATGTTCGCGATCCAAGGCCAGCACTGCGACCCCGGCGTTCTGAATCAACAGATCCAACTTTGTCCGCACCTCCGGCGGTGCCAGCGTCAGCAACTCTTCAATCTTGCCGGCCGCCCAGCGCTCCCCTTTGACCTTCCAAGGGCTCGCTTCCTGCGGGACAACCAGTTCCCCTCCGTGCGTCTCCGCAAATTGCGAATAAACCCGGAACGCTCCCGCGAAATCGCGACGGCTGATCAGCCGCTCGGCACGCAGTATTTCCAGGGCCTGCAGTTCCATCGGCTGATCGGCCAGACGAGCCAGATCGTCAAACTCCGCATCGCGTGCCGCCAGATCCTCGCGGACCAAGGCCGACAGCGTCGTCACCACTGCCGCTCGATAACGCTGTCGCAGTTCCCCCGTCAGCTCATCCGCACGCACTTTCTGCAGAACTTCACGCGCCGCCGGATAGTGACGATGCAGTAACTCCAGCTCCGCCTTCCGAACGGCAGCCGGAGCCGACTGCGGGTCGGCGGTGAGCTGCTGCTGCAATTCTGCTTCGATGGACAGCTTGGGTTCGAAGGCCACCAACCCCTGCGGACTCAACGAAATCAGCATCCCGCGATACATCGCCAGGTTCCCAAATTGGGTCATTTCGGGATCGGCCGACGCAGGGAGATAGGACGTACTTTCCAGTTGAAACGTCTTCAAATTGATGGCCAGCAATTCGCCGGACGTCAACGGCAGATAGTACCGATCCTGCACCGCAACCCCACGTCCCGCCGGACGGGCATCTTCCGTCTTGAACTTTAACGTGCGTCGCTGATTGGGTTGCTTGATGTTGATCGAGCGAATCGACTGATCGTAGACGACGACGGCTTCGTCCCCGAACACTCCGGCCAGAAACAACGCGGAATTGCGGGGCTCACTCCAGACCAGTTGACCGTCACTCAGGCTCAAACAGATCAGGCGTGATTCCTCAGGCGGCGTGAAGAGCACACGGTCGCCGACGATGACCGGCGGCGCTGCGGCCCATCTTTCATTGAGCTCCGCCGGTTGCAGCGCTTCGTCCTGCGGTTCAGCCTCGCTCTGTGAATTCAAATCCTGGTAGCGATACGCCCACAGAATGCCGTGTGTACTGCGGTCAATGGCCACGATCCAGCCCACCGTTGTCGGACACACGATCACGCCATCGCCGACAGCCACGGGGGCACTCAGCCATTGTCGTCCCACGTCCATGCTGATCTTGGCTTGCGAATGGGCAATCAACTGCGACCAGCGCGGTTTGCCGTTCACCGCATCCAAAGCCTGCAGGCGAATCTGACCATCCTTTTCCGCGACCACGAACAAATCGCGGCCGTCGACAACCGGCGCCCCAAAAAAGAACGTCCCCGCCAACGGCAGTTCAAATGGATCATTGAGGCTCGGCCCACCCACTTCCCAAGTACTGCGACCAGTCTGCAGGTCGTAGGCCGTCAAGCGATTGATCCCGAGCGGACGCCCCAGCGGATCGGATTCCGGCAAGTCCTCTCCCCAGTACTGGCCGGGCTGCAGGTTGGTCATGACCGACAGATCTTCAATCACAAACAGCCGCTTGCTGTCCGAGCTCAAGAGCCCATGATTGGCATTGCGAAACAGCAGATGGGTCAGTGGATGGTCAGAAACTGGCGCCTCTTCCAGATCCTGCTGCAACATCACTGCCTGGGCTTGTCCGAACGGCAGGTTGAGTTGTTCAATCTGGCCGTTCCCGGAATCCCGTGCGCTGATCGCCGCCAGAACGTCCTCCACCGCCGGCTCATCCGACGTTTCCCACAGCAGCTTGCCGGTATCCGCCGCGACAACCTTCACTCCGCGGAGCGATCGAAAAATGATCTTGCCATCCACCAGCAACGGGTTGAACGTGAAAATGGGAATCTGATCATCATCACGCAAATCGGAAATCAGCTCCTTGACGCGTTCGCGAATGGCGAGACTTAACGTCATCGGATGGGACCAGCGTGGCAGCAGCAACGGTTCGCCGGCGGCCGCTTGACCCACCCGTCGCGCGGAACCAAAAAACTGCGGCCAATCCTGCAGAGTAGGTGTCTGCACGGCCGAGCGTTGGCCCAAGGTAGTCAGCCATAACGCCCGATCAACCGGCTGGCCACCCAGCACGACCTTTTCACCCGCGGCAGGCACGTGCTTGCCCAGCAGTTTCTTCAAGGCGGGCGATTCGATCTTGTTCGCGACATACTCGGCCTTCAACCGCCAGACGGGTTCCGCAGTCAGCGGCGCCCGCGATTCGAGCAACTCGCGCAACCAGAATGCGGCCAACCCAAACTCACCCCGGTCCAGGTAGCGTGACGCCAGTAGATTGGCAGCCTGAAACCCAGACTCCGTCTGAAAATACCGCGTCGCGACCTGGGCCAACGCTGCCGGAGAACCCGACGCAGTGGCGGCGGCCAATTCGCGTTTCGCCAGCGCTCCATACTGCGATCGATAGCGTTCCAGGTCAGCAGCCGGCAACTTGGCCAGCAGCCGATGTGCGGCACTGCGGACGGAAACCAGCTTGCCGGGGCTCGCCTCGCACAGGGCATCCTCGGGCATTTCGAGCAGCCGCTGCAAAGTCTCCAGCGCCTGGCGCGATTCCCCCGCTTTGAGCTGCGTCTGCGCCTTCTTCAGTAAGGCGGACAATTTCTGATTAAACGGAGCCCGCGGATCGATGCGTTTGCGTTTCCGATCTTCCGCCGCGTCCTCTTTCGAATCGGACGAACCACCCAAGATCAACCGCTTCAGCAGATTTGGCCAAACAGGTGCAGCCTTCTCGACTTCAGCCGGACGACCCTGGTTCGGAGGCAAGACCTCTTTTCTCAGCCGTTCTTCAACTGCCTTGTCGACTTTTTTCTCATTTGCGGCTGCCTTTTCAGATTCTTCTTTAGCCGGAGCTGCGGGCGGAGTTTCCTGAGCCGGCACTCGCGTTATAGGCCACCAGCAACCGAAAACGAGCAACGCCCACACGGCGCAGCCGACTAGGACAATCGGTCGACAGCGGCCTGCATCAGACATTTTCGTCACAACAAAACTCCTGGCCGGCCACACTGACAACCGGGCACCTTGATTTTGACGCTTGGCGGTGGGTATAGCAAGAAGGATCGGGAGTTACGCCCGACCCTGCGCTGTCCGAGTTTCCCTCGCCACCGCACGCAGCTACACTCAGGCAGTCCATCCCTTCGGGCCTTCACGTGGAGTACTTTCGATGCCGTCGCGCTCTCGCTGCATCTGGCTGCTGGTTTCGCTGATTACCCTCTGCGGTTTGGGGTTACCCGGACTCAACCCCGGTTGGGCCGCCGAAACTCCGCGTCTAAAACTGCTGTTCCTGGGGGACAACGGTCACCATCAACCCGCCGTCCGGTTCAAGCAACTGCAACCGGTCATGGCCCAGCGCGGCATCGATCTGGTCTACACCGACGTCGCCGACGACCTCAATCCGCAGACTCTCCAGGGCTACGCCGGATTGGTGATCTACGCCAATACGGAAAAGATCACCCCCGCCCAGGAATCGGCGTTGCTCGATTACGTGGCGAGCGGCAAGGGCCTGATCCCGCTGCACTGTGCCTCCTACTGCTTCCTGAATTCGCCTAAATACATCGAACTTGTCGGAGCCCAGTTCCAGCGGCACGACACGGGTACATTCCGCACGATCCTCGCCGCGCCAGATCACCCCGTGATGCGGGGCTTCAAAGGTTTTGAGAGCTGGGACGAAACCTACTCCCACACCAAGCACAACGAGAAAGATCGCACCGTCCTGGAATATCGTCAGGAAGGGGACCACCAGGAACCGTGGACCTGGGTGAGAACTCACGGCAAAGGCCGCGTCTTCTACACCGCCTGGGGACACGATCAGCGAACCTGGAGCAACCCGGGCTTCCAGAACCTCGTCGAACGCGGCATCCGCTGGTCGGTCGGCGGAGACCCCAGCGTCGCAGGCACCTTTGCGGATCGCCCCGAAATGACGACTCTTGCCAAGGACCTTAAACCGTTCGAGTACGTCGAAGCGAACGTCCCGTTTTATCCGCCCAACAAAGCCCGGGGAACGATCACCGAGGGACCGCGCAAAATGCAGTTACCGCTGACTACCGAAGAGTCAGTCAAGCACATCGTCACACCGGTCGGATTCAAGGTCGAACTGTTCGCCTCAGAAACAAACTTCGCCGGCAAACCTCTCGCCATGAACTGGGACGAACGAGGCCGCCTGTGGATGTGCGAAACCGTCGACTACCCCAACGAACTACAACCCGCAGGCCAGGGCCGCGACCGCATTCGCATCTGCGAAGATATCGACCACGACGGCCGGGCTGACAAATTCACCGTCTTCGCCGAAAACCTCAGTATCCCCAGCACGCTGACGTTCTATCGCGGCGGCGTGATCGTGCAGAACGGCACGGAAACCATCTATCTCCGAGACGACAACGGCGACGACAAAGCCGACCTGCGCAAGGTGCTGGTGAAGGGCTGGGCCCTCGGCGACACCCACGGCGGAGTCAGCAATTTCCAGTACGGTCTCGACAACTGGTACTACGGGATGCAGGGCTATAACAACTCGCAACCCGAGCTGACCGACGGCCGCAAAGTGACGCCCTTCCGCATGGGCTTCTTCCGCTTCAAGGTTGAAGGCGAGGGCGACAAAACCGCCGTCACCGAACTCGAATTCCTCCGCTCAACCAACAACAACACCTGGGGCCTAGGCATCAGCGAAGAGGGCCTGATCTTCGGCTCCACGGCCAACGGCAACCCCAGCGAGTTCATGCCAATCCCCAACCGCTACTACGAAGCCGTCCGCGGCTGGTCGTCATCGGTCCTGGGGGGCATCGCCGAGAGCAACAAGTTCGAACCGCTGGAATCAGCCGAAGTCCGCCAGGTAGACCATCACGGCGGATTCACGGCCGCCGCCGGGCACGCCCTCTATACGGCCCGCAACTATCCGCAGGAGTACTGGAACCGCGCCGCCTTCGTCACCGAACCCACCGGCCACTTGATCGCCACGTTTATATTGAGTCCCGACGGAGCTGGTTTCCGCTCCAAAAACTCGTGGAATCTGCTCGCCAGCAACGACGAATGGACTTCACCGATCATGGCCGAGGTCGGCCCCGATGGCAACGTCTGGTTTATCGACTGGTACAACTACATCATCCAGCACAACCCCACGCCAGCCGGCTTCAAGAACGGCAAGGGGAACGCCTATGAATCGGATCTGCGGGATAAGAAACATGGCCGCATTTACCGACTAGCCTACGGGACCGCGGACGGCAAGTCGCGCTCCATCACGACCTTGCAGAACGCCACCACCGAGCAACTTGTCGCCGCACTCAAAGCGGACAACCAGTTCTGGCGGCGGCACGCCCAGCGGCTCCTGGTCGAACGTGCGGCCCATCCGGTCGGCGAACTCAGCCTGCTGGTGAGCAATCAAGATGTTGATGCGATCGGTATGAATACCGCGGCCATGCATGCCTTGTGGACGTTGAAAGGCACCGGCGCGGCAGGTGCGGAGACCGCAGCAACCAACGCCCCAGTCGACGTCATCCTGACCGGGATCGCCGACGGCCAGAAGATCTCAGTGATCGTCGTCGTGCGGAAGCTGACCGGCCTGGGGCTGAGGGATGCCAAGGATCTGGTGGAAGGCGCCCCGAAGCCGGTCAAGACGGGCCTCGCAGTCGCGGACGCCCAGAAGCTGGCGGCGGAACTCGAAGCGGCGGGCGGCAAGGTCGAACTGCAGCGAGCCGGCACCGCAGTCGCCACAGCGCCCGCTCCGGCGGCACCCGCCAATTCAGCCGCGGGCCAGGTTGATGTCATTTTAACGGGCATCGGTGACGGGAAAAAGATCTCGGTGATTGTCGTGGTGAGAAAGCTCACGGGGCTGGGTCTGAAAGAGGCCAAGGATCTCGTAGAAGCCGCCCCCAAGCCGATCAAGACAGGGCTGTCCGAAGCCGTCGCCCAGAAGGTACAGACGGAGCTCGAAACGGCCGGCGGCAAGGTGGAGCTAAAGCGGGCCGGCACCACTGTCGCCACGGCGCCAGCGTCGCCAGCCACGTCAGCCACGTCAGCCACGTCAGCCACGTCAGCCACCGGCAACGTGGACGTCATTTTGACCGGCATCGCCGATGGTCAAAAAATTTCGGTCATCAAGGTAGTGCGGTCGCTGGCCAGCTTGGGACTCAAGGATGCCAAGGATCTGGTCGAAGGTGCCCCGAAGCCAGTAAAGACCGGCCTCGCGGAAGCCGACGCCAAAAAGGTCCAGGCGGAACTCGAAGCAGCGGGTGGCAAAGTCGAGCTGAAACGTTCCGGCGCACCAGGATCACCCTCAGCGAGTCCCATCCCCACCGACGCCATGCCCGTGATCCTCAGCGCGTTGAAACATCCCTCGGCCGGAGTCCGCCGAGCCGCCGTGATGGTGCTGCCACACACCGCAGCCACGACCCAGGCCATTCTGGCGAGCGGCGTCTGCACCGACACCCATCCCCAAGTGCGTCTGGCCGCGTTGCTGGCACTCGCGGATGTCCCGCAGTCTGCGGAGGCCGCGAATCAGATTCGTCTCACCCTGGCCGCGGCCGACGCCAGCGATCGCTGGTTGCGGGATGCCGCCATCAGTGCGGCAGCGCGGCACGATCTGTTCTTTCTGCAAGCGAGCATCAAGAACGGCGGAGCCAAATCGCCAGCACTGATCGGCGACATCCTTCTGATCGTGGCCGAACACTACGCGCGAGGAATTCCCAAGGACACGGCGGCCGCACTCGTCGCGTCGCTCAATACGGCGGCGCCTGAAGTCTCCACCGCCATCCTGACCGGTCTGGCAAAAGGCTGGCCCAAGAACGAGCCGCTCAAGCTGGATGCGGCCGCCGACAAGGCCCTCGTGGATTTGTTGGAAAAACTGCCGCCGGCATCGCGTGGCACGCTGGTCAATCTCGCGTTGAGGTGGGGATCGAAGTCACTCGAAGCCCACGTCGCGGAGATCTCCAAGGGGTTCCTCGCCCTGGCCAGCAATTCTGAGCAGCCGGACGCGGATCGCATCGCCGCTGCTAAGCAATTGGTGGAGTTCCGGCGGCTCGATGACGAGGCTCCGGCCCAGTTGCTGAAGCTCATCACGCCGCGGACTTCGACCGAATTATCTCAGGGTCTACTGGAAGCCGCCGGCAGCAGTGAATCGCCCGCTGTGGGAGCCAGGATCGTCGGCAGCCTGACCTCACTCACCCCCGCCGTCCGGCCGGTCGCCGTCCGCTTATTACTGAGTCGTACCGATTGGACGAAGGCCCTGCTGGACGGACTCGAAGCTGGCCAAATTCAACTGGGTGAGTTATCCCTGGATCAAAAGCAGGCCCTCGGCAATCACGTCGACAAAGCCCTCCGCGAACGAGCCCAGCCGCTCCTGGCGAAGGGGGGCGGCCTGCCCAATCCCGATCGCCAGAAAGTCGTGGACGAACTCACGCCGCTCACCAAGATCATGGGTGATGCCGTCGCGGGGAAGGCCATCTTCAAGAAGACTTGCTCCAAGTGCCACACACACAGCGGCGAAGGGACCCGCATCGGCCCCGACCTGACCGGCATGGCCGTCCATCCCAAGCTGGAATTATTGATCCACCTGATCGACCCCAGCCGCAGTGTCGAGGGCAATTTCCGCATCTACACAGTCGCGACCGACGACGGCAAAGTCTACAGCGGGCTGCTGGCCTCGGAATCGAAAACGGCGATCGAGCTGATTGATTCCGAAGCCAAGAAGCACACCATCCTGCGTGAGAATATCGAAGAGCTAGTCTCCTCGACCAAGTCCCTCATGCCCGATGGTTTTGAAAAACAACACACCAGGGACGAGATTGGCAATCTGCTGGAATTCCTCACGCAACGCGGCAAATTCCTGCCGATTCCGCTCAATAAGGCGGCCACGATCGTCAGCACGAAAGGCATGTTCAACAGCGAAGATTCGGACGTCGAACGGCTGATCTTTGACGACTGGTCCCCCAAGACCATCGAGGGCATCCCGTTCGTGCTGGTCGATCCTCAAGGAACCCGCGTGCCGAACGTGATCCTGCTCAACGGCTCCAACGGCACCATCCCGCCGAAGATGCCCAAGCAGGTGACCCTCCCTTGCAATGCCCCCGCCAAGGCCATCCACATGCTGAGCGGCGTCAGCGGCTGGGGCTTCCCGATCGGCGAGAAGGGTTCCGTCACCATGATCGTGCGGCTGCATTACGCCGATGGCTCGACCGAAGACCACCCGTTGAAGAACGGCGAACACTTCGCCGACTACATCCGCCGAGTCGACGTCCCCGAATCCAAGCTGGCGGCCATGCTCCGCGGCCAGCAGATCCGCTACCTCGCAGTCCACCCCAAGCGACTCGATTCGATCAAGGAAATCGAACTCGTGAAAGGGCCCGATGCGACGGCGCCCGTCGTCATGGCGGTAACGGTCGAGTCACCCTAAGCCGTAGGATGGGCACTCTTGCCCGTCTCTTCGTAATTGAGTAGCGGAATCTCGTAAGAGTTCCGCCGCAGTCTGACGACGCCTTCCGCCAATCAAGACCGCAAACACAGACGGGCAAGAGTGCCCATCCTACAAGCCGTGGGGCCCCTTGAAACTTCCCGAGTGATGCACGATCTTTGACGCCATTGACAACTTTCCACTCGTAACACAAAGGAATCCAGCATGCTCGCTCTACGCCGGATTGGACTCATCGCACTGGGCTGCTTACTAACTTCAGCCTCACTCGTCTCGGCCGAGGACAAACTCAAGGTCCTGTTAATCGACGGCCAGAACAATCACTCGTGGCAGCAGACCACCCCCATTCTCAAGTGGGCGCTGGAAGATTCAGGCCGGTTCGTGGTGACGGTCAGCAGCGCTCCTGGACCCGGCGCTCGTCAGCCAGCGCCTCCCAAGGCCGATGCCACGGCCGAACAGAAGGCGGCCTATGAAGCTGACGTCGCCAAAGCGAAGGCTGACGCGGCCAACTATAAGACCGATAAAGAGACCCAGTGGGCGGCCTGGAAACCGCAGTTTAAGGACTATGACGTGGTCGTGTCGAACTACAACGGCGACCTGTGGCCCGCTGCCGTTCGCAAGGATTTCGTTGATTATGTTCGCAACGGCGGCGGATTTGTCTCCGTTCATGCGGCCAACAATTCCTTCCCTGACTGGCCGGAATATAACGAAATGATCGGTGTCGGCGGTTGGGGTGGACGAAACGAAAAGTCAGGCCCTTATGTCCGATTCCGTGACGGTAAGATTGTCAAGGACACCAATCCCGGCCCCGGTGGCGGCCATGGAGCCAACCACTCATTCGTCGTGGAACTGCGTGATGCAGAGCACCCGATCGTCAAAGGCCTCCCCGCCAAATGGATGCACGCTCCTGATGAGCTCTACGACAAACTGCGTGGCCCGGCCGAACATCTGACCGTCCTCGCGACCGCCTACTCGGACAAGAAAACCGGCGGCACCGGCGAAAACGAACCCATGCTGCTGGTCACCGATTTCGGCAAGGGCCGAGTCTTCCACACGACCCTCGGCCACGGCACCGATTCTATGTCGGGTCTCGGCTTCCAGGTGACTCTGCTACGAGGCACCGAGTGGGCCGCAACCGGTAAGGTGACAATCCCGGCACCCAAGCCCGAAGAATTGCCGGCAGATAAGCCTGCCATGAGGCCGATGCCCGCGAAGTAAATCAGCGTGAGGCTCTTGATGGGAGGGCGAGGCTCCCGCCGAGCCTAAAGCGAGCTTTAGCTCGGAGTCCGCCGGAGGCATTTCCACCACCGGGCCTCCGGCGGACGCCGACCTGCGGTCGTCTTAGGCTCGGCGGGAGCCTCGCCCTAGGAGGACGGATTGTTGGAATTGACACCGGGAAATTGTGCTTGTGTTGATATCTCGAATCTGTTGCGCTGAAGCACTGAGATTCGAGACTCCTCGCGATCGATTGGATCGTCGCCGGATTGGA
>JAQGHS010000131.1 GCA_028291605.1 Planctomycetaceae bacterium
CACCGCCAAGACTTGATTACGTCCAAACGGCCCCCGTTCGCAGCCGCGAATCATCGTAAAGCCGACGACCAACAACCCCAGCACAATGGGAATCATCCGGGCACCCAGCCGCGACATGATCTGTCGCCCGGGATTGCCTTCGTATCGAGGATCTCCGTAACTCACGATATTCCACTCCTGATAAACCGCCGCGATCGTCAGGCAATCGGCAGCGAGATTGTTTCCAGATCGGCCAATAGCAACTGACGATCTTCAGCTTCCTGGACCATTTCCGCAAGCCGTCGGGCCTGTGCGAGATGCTCGGACATTACCGTCACATCACCCACAAGTGCCGCGGCGCGGGCCAGTGCTTCGTGAGCATACGCGAGGAAGAAGGGCGGCTCATCAGCACTCACCGCAAGGCACAAAGTGCCATAGTGTGCAGCACGTTCGCCATGCCGGATCAACGCATAGACTCGCGACAACTGCCAGTAGCCGATTGACAGATTCCTCGGCTGGCAGTCGTCTCGCTCACGCCAATGCCAGACCGACGCATGAGCCAACGCCAGCATCTGTTCGTTCTCATCGGCGGTACGCTCGGCCTTGTCGATTAAGGTCCACGCACTGTTGAAACAGCCCGCCGAGAAATACTTATGGGCAGCGGCGATGTCAAAGGTCGGTTGCATGAATCGAGCCTGCCTTTCGCTGGGAGTTTTTCAATCGTAGCCTTCATCGCTCCGCGTGAAGATAGCCGAGCGCAAAACCGCCCCCCGAGCGCGCAAGAAGATGACAAAGGCATTTTAGCCACGGATTAACACTGATTAAACACGGATGGGGTCATCGTCTACCGAGCCCAGATTGGCAGGTACGACTCGCTCCAGAAGAGCGCGGTTCAAACACGGCGTGGATTGTCGTATCCTGAATTAATCCGTGTTTCATCTGTGTTCATCCGTGGCAAAAAACTCTTCTTGAGTGATCGATTGATTTCCGTGGGTCTGTCGCGCGCTCGGGGGTCGATAGGAATGCGAACGGCCCGACGTTACCGTCGGGCCGTTGCTCTATCAGTCATGTTCCCGAATCAGCGTTTAATGCTGGAACAGGAATTCCTTCGAGTTCAGAATCGCCCAACCCACGTCTTCCAACGCCAGGCGACGATCGGCAGCGGCAGTGATGTGTTTCACGGCGGCTGTCATTTCACCTTCGACCGGCTTGCGGCTGAGGGCTGACATGTAGAGTTCCGTGATGATCTCTTCGTTGGTCTTCATTGCGGTAATTAACTGAGCAATGCGGCCGTTGTTGTCACGCAGCTTGTTGTGCACAACCGGGCCGTTGATCATCTGCAACGCTTGCGACAGATTCGATTCACTCGACCGTTCGCACTGGCAGGCCATTTCACGTTGTGGCTGACCAAAGATCTTCAAGAAGTAGTGGTCGGTCGGGGGATCAGGCAGTTCGGTCGCCCGTGTGCCGACTGGCAGACCGGGGAAACTCTCGGGAACATTGGTCACGGCGCAAATCGCGTCGAGCAACTGTTCGGCCGACAGCAACCGAGTCGTACCGTGTGAGGCGTAGATCTCGTCGTCAGCGTTAAACTGATTCTTGCGTGAACTCAGTTGGTACGTCCGACTCTTCATGATCGTCTTGACGGCCCACTTCATCGAGAACTTGTTGGCCACGAATTCTTGAGCCAACTTGTCCAGCAACGGAGCATTGGAGGGCGGATTCGAATCACGGAAGTCGTCAACCGGTTCGACGATTCCACGACCGAGCAAATGGCCCCAGATGCGGTTGATCGTCGCTTTTGCGAAGAAGGGATTGTCGGGAGCCGTCAGCCATGCGGCAAACACTTCACGACGATCCTGGCCTTCGGGCACATCGACGTCACCCTTCAACAGCAAGTGCGTCTTCATCGTCTTGCCGGTACGGGGCTGAGTCACCTCGCCACCCGCGTTGACGAAAATCACTTCTTCATTGGCGTCGGCAGTCGGCTTACGACCAACTCGGACGAACGCCGCACCGATGCCATAGTAATTGTCCTGGGTCCACCGTTCGAACGGATGGTTGTGGCACTTCGCACATTGAATGCGGATGCCGAGGAACAACTGAGCGGTCGTTTCGGTCGCGTCTTGAGGATCGCGGCTGGCTCGCCAGTAGTTGGCGGCCGGGTTCTCGTAAGCACTTCCCTTGGCGGTCAGCAATTCGCGAGCAAACTGATCGAACGGTTTGTCGTCACGGATGCTTTCGTAGATCCACAAGCGGAACTTGTGAACTCCGGTGGCATTCAACTTCTTCGAATTCGACCGCAGCACGTCGGCCCATTTCAAAGTCCAGAACGAAGCGAAGTCATCGCTGTCAACCAGTTGATCAACCAGTTGATCACGCTTGGTCGGAGCCGTGTTGGCCAGGTAGGCCTGAGTCTCAGCGACGGTCGGCAGACGGCCGGTCGTGTCGAGATAGGCTCGGCGGAGGAATTCTTCATCCGTGCAAACGTCCGAGGGGAGGATCTGCAATTGTTTCAACTTGGCGAAGACCAAACTGTCAACAAAGCCGCTCTCCGCAGGATTGTTCCAGGCGAACCCGGGAACTTGCTCGAGGAATGTAATGTAGCTGGTCGCCATCTTGTCGAGGTAACGAGCGAGAATGGCAGTCTCACCGCGTGAGTTCTTATTGACGAGGCCGTTTTCATCAACCTTGGCAACTGTCTCATTCGACGAGGTGAAGACGGTCAACGGAGTGACGTCTCGGACAGTACCATCGCTGAAGGTGGCCATGGCGATCATCTGCTGACGTCCGGCCGCTTGCTGGAAGGTGCGGGACTCGGGCAGCAACTGGATTTTGACGACTTCGGGTTCCGTAGCCGGATCGAGTCGCAGGCCTTCCGAAACCCAATCGTACATAACGCGGTGCGGCGGATCGTTCTTCTTCAGGCGACGACCACCACCGTGAGCCACTTCCATCAACGGCTTCTTCAGCAACAGGCTTTCGGCCGGTTCCAGAGCATTCGTCCGCCGACCGTAGAACTCGGTCCGCAGGGTCATGATGTCGAGGGCCGGGTCGTAACCCCGCAACGACAAGCGGAACCCACCCTTGCCCGACGGCGAACCGTGGCAAGCACCCATATTGCAGCCAGCCTTGGACAAGGCGGCAATCGTCTGATTTTTAAAACTCACCGGGGTCGGCTGAGCCCTGTTCTTGATCGTGGCTTCGGCACCAGCCTTCAAGGCTCCCACCGTCGCTGTGATCTGGGCGGAACCGTCCGCAACAGGCTTCACCAGCGAGCGGTCAATCTTCGAAATCGCATCGGCCGAGGACGTCAAGACCGCGACCGAAGTCAGGTCT
>JAQGHS010000155.1 GCA_028291605.1 Planctomycetaceae bacterium
TCGTCTCTCCAGATCCGCTATCCAATCTAAAAAACAAAAGTTCGCCGCAGGATCGATGGATCCTGCGGCGAACTTTTTGTATTAAAACGCCGAAGCGAACTCGCCGGTTCGCGCCTGGATCGACACCTGCAAGGATTCGCGGAATCCCATTGCGCCGCGCAAACTTGGCAGAGCTCGTAACACTGTCCGTCAGACTCGCCTAACTGCGCACTTTGACAGCTCCCTGGTCAAGTTCCGGAAGACTGACAAGAGTGCCCATCCTACAGCCACGAGAGCGGACATCTGCGGCAAGCGGGCGCATTTATCGTTGCGATATTTGACTGGAATAGCGAGTGCCCTGGCCTCCAATAATAACACCGCCCGAGGACAGTCGAGCTGCCCCCGGGGCGGTTATATCAATGTTGTCGTCTCTACTGAAGACTATTTCACACGACTCACCTGCTTAGAACTCGCCGATGACTTCGCCATCCTTGGGATTGGCGAGTCGTCGGAGAATATTGAAGTCGAGACTGTCGGACAGGAAGCGAACGCTGCCGTCGCCGAGCAGGGCGTGAACGCCACCGGTGTGCAAGCTGAACGGTTCATCGTTCGGCCCGCAGTTGTTGGTGTTATAAGGACAGAGGGTGCCGGTCTTATTGTTGTTGATCTTCTGGTTCATGGCTCCCGCGGGAGGACCGGAAATGCCGCTGCCGTTGTCGGGATCGGCCCAGCGACCTGGTACGCCAATCGTTCCACCCAGGGTGTACGGTGTGACGTTGGCCGAAGCGGCCATCAGTGCCGAGTTCGCTGTCTGAATTCCGCCCAGAGTGGCAATGACGGGCATCGTCGATGCCTGGTCATAAGAACCACCGTTGTTCGTCGGCCGGCCCGAGTCTTCAATGACCATAATCGAGTTGGACAGACCATCGGTGATCTTCGAAATCGGATTGCAGAAGCCCAATGTGCCCGGTACGTCGAAGCCCGCAACTTTACTCTGGCGATTGCCGTTGGTGTCGTAATCGACATAAGCCACGGGCATATAGTCGGTGAGACCGAAACCGCCCAGGTCAGCTCCAGTGACACCATTGCTGGGGCACAGGAAGCTGGCGATCTTGGTGGAACAGGCGACCGGACTCATGGAATAGTGCTGGTTCAAGTTGATCAGGTTATAGACGTTTGACTGATCGATGAACGGGAGGATTTGGACGTTAAACGAGTGGGGGAAGAAGCGGCGGTAGATCGTGGGGGCCGAGCTTTCGTCTGTGCTCTCACCGGAACTGGGGAACTTGCTGTAGGTGCCTTCGTAGTTGTGAGCACCCAAACCCATTTGCTTCAGGTTGTTCTTACACTGTGACCGCCGAGCTGCTTCTCGAGCCTGCTGCACGGCTGGCAACAAGAGAGCAATCAACACTGCGATGATTGCAATCACCACCAGCAGTTCGATCAGCGTGAAGCCACGTTGACGAGAGACCGATTTGCAATTCTTCATAAAACTTCGCACTTCCTTTCAAGAGGGTCGACTCCAGCCGCCGGGAGACGCCCCGGTGCTCTGGCTACAATCTGCATCGATTCACTTCGGGTGGCCCTGGTCGAGACCCGAGTGTCCGTACCAGTAAACCCCTATGAGACGAGCGAAGTATCGATGTGCTGCATGAAGAACGTATGAAGTCGAGAGCAAAGTTGTATAAAGTGCAATGAGGCTGGCTGAAATGTTAAGAAGTCGCCAGAAAACCATGCAGGAACAGGGTTTCTGAGCCTCTACCGAATGCTTTTTCGATAGGAAGCAAATCATTAGTAGATGCTGGCTTCACGGAATCTTAATTAGTGTCGCTTATAATTCGCACTTTCTTAGTACGTGCGGGCTCCGCGCGCTATCCGCAAAGGATTTTGTAGCAGTACACGCCAGGAGTTCCGGGCAGTCTTGGCGACATCGACTACGTGGACATCATCGCAAATCAACGGCGATCTGCACCCCTTGGTTGCAGTTCTTCCGAAAGTCGCTGTGCGAGAATTACGGAATTCGCATCATCCAGGTGCAGAGGATTCACGATCAACTGGCCATGCTCTAAACCCCAATGCCCCACATAGATGCCGGGCGTTCCGTTGCGCAGACTGCGACAGACTTCAAACGCAGAGCGACCGAGTGCTGCCTCGTTCAGCGTGATTTCGAGTGAAGGCAGACTTTGTGAATCAGCCGATTTGACCAATCGACAACTGACAGGGAGCCCGGCCAGGCTGGCCGCAATCTGCGCTAACCGGCGATCGTACTGCGCGAGTTCGACGTCATACGCACCGCTGGCAAACAGCCGCAGTGCGGTGAGGACCGCCATGATCTGCTCTTTGGAGACCTTGAGCGTGCGACCTAGACCATGTCGGGGCAGGCCGCGGAATTGGGTTTTGTCAATCAGTTCCGGCGGCGGATCCCAGAGCTCAAAATAGTCGTCCATGTCGAGCATTTGGATTGCGGCTGCTGAGACAAGGTCGCGCCGACCGCATAAGAGCCCCGTGGCCTGCGGGCCGCGAATGGCTTTGCCGCCACTGAAGCAGACGAGATCCGCGCCCGTTGCCAGGATGTCTCGCAGATTGGATCGTGGCGGCAGTTGTCCGGCCGCATCCACGAGCACCGGCAGACCCTTTTCGTGAGCGATCTCGACGACTTCTATCAAAGGTGGATGGCTCGTCGCTTGATAGACATAAAAGATGCCGGCTGTCTGGGGGCCGCAGGCGGCCTCGTATTCCCAGGCCTCGACTCGACGAACACCTGCGCCGGAGATCGGTTCGTGAAAACCGACCTCGACGAACCGGGCTCCAGTCGCTCGAACCGCGTGGTCGTAGCCGTTGCGATGTTCACGAGCGACCACGAATTCATGGGGGAACCCCGTGCAATCGGGCAACCGCTCCATGCGTCCGAGGTCGTCGCCGGTCAGAATCGCAGCCGTCCCCAGCAGCAATGCGGCCGCGGCGCCACTCGTCACGCAGCCGGCTTCCGCACCGGTGTGCAGAGCGATTTCACGAGAAGCCAGACCCTGAAGCACGTCTAACGGCACGCATTCCTGAGCGGCGGCGCGAAAAGCATCCAGCACCGCTGGCGGCATGGGAGCGCCCCCCAGGCGGGTGACCGCGCCCGATGCGTTGATTATCGGGCGTAAGCCCCAGTCGGCATAGATACTCATGGTGGGTGCCGGAATTTGAATGAGAGATTCGTACGACCGAAAAGTGTCAGACAGGTAGAATAGGGATCCATTGTTAGACTGCAAGTGCGCCGGTGTCGTGGATCGCTCCGCGATCCTACCCCCCATGGGAGGGCGAAGCTCCTGCTGAGCCTAAGACGACCGGAGGTCGGCGTCCGCCGGGGGCATTCGATACAGCCTCCGGCGGAC
>JAQGHS010000164.1 GCA_028291605.1 Planctomycetaceae bacterium
GAGAATCGAAAATCAAACCCGTGGGGCTTATGGCTCGCGGCCACGCTGACGGTTTTGGTTGCGTACCCTCTCAGCCTCCGCCCAGTGGCGTACCTCTATCGAGAAGGACACCTTCCACAGTGGACGAGGGTTCTTTACGAACCGCTATTTTGGCTTGATGATTCTATTACAACTCCCCTCTCACCGATGATTCGCGAGTCCCGCCTGTCTTGGAGTATGGCAACGATTCTGAGACAGATGAAATCGGCTGGTCATTGAGAAAGAAGATATTCCGCAGATTGGCGTGAAAAGGACCGGCTTGTTGATCGCTGCCGTCCGAGAATTTCAGAGGTTTTCCAATGCGACAATCGGAAATCCGGGAAGGTTTTTGATGAGTTTCTCATCAGCCGTCACGAGGTCACAATCTTCTTGCTCTGCGAGCGCAACGTAGATGCAATCGTACAATCCAATCCTTCTTGATGAGGAGATGTCGAATGCTCGCTGCATCATCGGAAGATGTGGATGAAATTCTGGTGGATCAGCCATAATCTCTGACCAGAATCGCCATCCATCTGGCGCGGATATCCTCCTTTGGCGTTCTGCTCGAGTCAGCGCGTGACCAATCTCGGCTGAAAAAATATCGGGCGCGATGAGCTCATGAATTCCTCGCCTATAGTCATCCATCAACTTGATGGCGAGGGACGAATTGCTCTCGGGTATAACGGTCTTCAGCGGGACGCTGGCATCGAGGATGAATTTCATTGATCACGCGCATCGCGAATCAGGTCCACGGCAATATTGACAACTCCGTGTTCCTGCCGGATTCGCTCCGTAATCTTCGCAGCCCGTTCTCGGATCCGCTGGCGAACATCCGGCGGAATCGGCTTCTTGCTTAGAAGATGATCCATCACAGCTTGATTGTCTGCCGCTTCGAGAGGGTCGGTAGTTGGTGCGATTTCGATGCTCATGAAATTATTCTCCAACCAAATGGACTGATGGTCAACTCGAATTCCATGTGAAAAATCGGGTATGTCGAAACGGGTGCAGACCTTACTGCTTGTGTTCCTCGAGTCGGTATGTTGCAATAATGTCTATAGGCACGAGCGATAATCGTTCGTTCCGACAGACTGCCAAATCTGGATGAGGACGTTCGCCCTCCATCCGGTCCTGGCGGCAATATCGAAATTCCATTCCGATCTTGATCGGATTCAGGTCTCAAACGGAACCTCGTTATGCGGATTGCAGCAGTGTTGGGCAGCGTGATGCTGGTGGTGTGGGCCGCCACTACACCGGTGCGCGCGGATCTTGTGGTCGTCAAAGTTCCGTCGACAGAGCTCACCTTTATTCTGCAGGGCAAGACGCTGACCAGTCGCACCCTGCCCACCATCAACTTTACCAACGCCGCCAAGTTGACATTCGACTTACCGCAATCCAAGGAGACGGAAGTCATTGTCATGCCCCCCTTGAATCAGATCGCCTCCAAGAAACTGGTCAAGGCGAAGGGGGATGAAGCAGCCTTACGGCAGGTCGCGGCCTGGGCTCTCGAGCATGGGTTGCTCGTCGAATTTCATCGTGCCATCGATCAACTCGCGGCCGCGAATGCTGCCGAGCCGTTCGCGGTGGAGGCCAAGCGGCTGAAGGCGGATCTTGCCAAGCCGTTGCCTGATGAAACTCCCGAGGACATTAAGAGTGTCTCTGCGGCCGATTACAAGACGATCAAGAGTGCCCACTTCCTGCTGGGGTGTCCCGAGAACGATAAGCCTGTTGAGAAAACGGAAATCAAGAAGAAAAAGCCGGATGCCAGGCTGGAACAGCTGGAGCATCTGCTTGAGATTTATGTGATGAAGTGTGCCGAACGGGGCTTGCCAGTTCAGGTTCCGACGAGCCGCTTGAAGGTGATGTTGTCGTCGGGTGCGGCTCCCGCCACAGCAGTTCCAGGAATGCGAACCAATCCTGTCGATCCTCGGATTCTGTGGTCACAGGGTTCGAACATTTTGTATATCTCGCAAACGAACAATCCGACCTCGAGCCTGGATAGTCTCAAGAAGCTGCAGACGACTGTCCAGAAGGTATATAACTCCCCCCGTCCCAAGCGAAATCCCAATGGGCAACCGGGCGGCGGGAATGCCGGTGGCGGGGCCGGGGCAGGAGGGGGTGCGGCGACCCAAGTCATGATTGGCGGAAACGATATCAGCGCGATGTCACTGGGGAATCTGTCGAAGTTGATTACCATGGCGCAATCCCTGATGGCCATCGGTACCGAGAACTATGAGCTGGAATCTGTCAGTCGTGAAGCGGCTTACCTGTTTACCGCGAATTGCGGGACAGTCCCTTCGCAATCGCCGAGCTGGGTCCGCGACGGACTGGCGGCCTACTTCGAATTTCCCGCTGAAACGGGTTGGTTGAAAATTGGCGACTTGGGGCATGTCCGGAATGCGTGGTATCAGGCTTCGTTACAGGATCCAGACCGTTTCACGATCACCGACGTGGTGACCGGTCGCTGTCACAACAGTAACGCGTCGTTCACCGAATCGATGCGGGCGAGTACCCTGTCCTGGGCTGCGATGCACTTCCTGCTGCAAACCAATCCCGAAGGATTATCGAAATATATCAGCAATTTCCGGTCGATGCCGCCCGATCTGGTGCTCGATCCGGATGTCTTGAATTCCCTGTTCGACGAATCATTCGGCGAAGAACGCCCCAAGCTGGAAGAGGCTTGGCGCGAACATATGACGGGCCTGAAAGCAGAGTATCTGATCCTGAAGGACGAGGAAGGCGGAGCCACGACCACTGAAAATTAGTGGTAATTCGCCTGCAGGAGCACATCATCTCAAGGAGCTCGCAACATGTCGAATCAAGTTGTCTGGCTGGATATTCCCGTCACCAATCTCGACCGTGCCATCAAGTTTTACTCGGCCGTCCTGGGCGCGCCAGTCCAGAAACATGAAATGCCTGGGATGACATTAGGGGTCTTGCCTCACGGCGACGGAGAAGTGGGTGGGTGCCTGTTTGTCGATCCCGAACGACCGCCATCTCGGGAAGGGGCCCTGGCTTATCTCAACGCCAGTGGGCGGCTCGAAGCCGCCGAAGCCGCCATCAATACCAACGGCGGCCAGGTCCTGCAGTCGAAGCATGCCATCGGCCCCTACGGTTTCCGCACGGTGTTTCTCGACAGCGAGGGCAACCGTCTCGCATTACACTCGAAGTAGTTTGAAGTCCTGCGACATGAACACTCGGCAGTCAGCATTCGGAACGATGAATATGAATTCGAATTCGCGATACTGGATGACGTTGGCCGTGGCGCTGATTGCAGCCACTGCCGGTTGCGGTGGCGGAGCCAAGCCTCCTGTAGCAGGCCAAGCCGCGCCGGCGGCGAACGCACCGCAGGGCAACGCTCATCCAGCAGCCCCCATCCAGCCGAATGCCGCCCCGGCTCAAGCGGCGAACGCCGGAGCTGCGACTACGGGAAGTCCCGTTGCCGCAGAAGAAGAAAGCGAGCCAGTTCCGCCGAATCCCGATGAGTTCGAAATCAACACCGACGAGACGGTCACTGAGATCGCCGGAGAATTCGTCGAACCGCCCCCAACTCCCGTCGACGTGGTCGTCTTGGCGCCTGGCCTGGATTCTTCGACTCTGGAGATTGTGAGCACGGCCAACGTCAACGCGCCAAATGCCACAGTCAGTCCACTTCCCGTCGCCCCCAATCCC
>JAQGHS010000167.1 GCA_028291605.1 Planctomycetaceae bacterium
CAGACCGCAGACTGGAGGCCTTAGCTTCGAATACCACAGGAACAAGGGCCGACAGGCGATCCTTCAGGTCTCGTCATTTCAGACCTGCCATGTGGCGACCAAAGTCACCAGATGGCTTGCTGTAGAGTCTGGATGGCGAACGACCTGACGGGGTCGCTCGTGCGGGTCGATCACCCCAACGTGTGTGTTGTGGCTGAATAATAGACTTCGCACTGCGCGTGCCAAACACAGTGGTCTGGCGGCGATCATGCCCGACGCAGAACTGCAACCCGGTAATCAGGTGAGTGTTGCGGTAATCCGCAGGATTCACCGCAAGGGGACAGCCGGCCGGGAGCGGCGAAGAATCGGCGGCCGAAGTTCGGGGCATTTGTAAGAATTACGCCCACATCTGCCGCAAAAGCCCACACCCATATGGTACGGCGCCAGTCATAAGTCCCATTGGTCCCATGAGTGACTGTAGCCTGACTCTCCAGTGTCGGGTGCTGATCCAAAGACAAGCACCCGACTCAGAGAGTCAGGCTACCCAAAGAAAACCGCCGCGAAGCATTCCGAGCGCTACGCGGCGGTAAATCATCCCGTGTTAATGCTGCAGGTGATGCAAGCGACCAGTTACGCCCCCAAGCACTTCCGGAGGCTCGCGCACCTGCTGATCGTCGGGTTGTAAAAATTGCGCTGTCCAGAATCCCCCATTCTGTTGAGCGTAATCTAGGCAGTATTTGAGTTCTAACGGACACGACGCGGGAAGTCCGCACACTGCGTGGTCATCCGCCTCACGAAGGATGCAGCACACTTCATGCCCCGCGGACCGGAACGTTCCCCCTGCTTCCGGTCAGCGGACATCACTTCGTATGACTGCCTGGACCCGACGACATCGGGCTTAGGCAAGTTGCTTCTTACGCCCCACGAGCGTCTTAATGCGTTCGGCCAGCAACGCTGAATCGAACGGCTTGCGGAAGGTCTCGTTGAAGATCGTCCGGTCGAAGCCAGCCGCATTGTCCTCGTCACTGAGCAGTCCAATCTGGACTACGTCAGCATACTCTGGATTCTTGCGGAGGTTCTGGGCGATCATCAGGGATTCGTGGCGCCCCATGACAAAGTCAATCACCACGCAATCGGGGTGCAGAGACTCGGCCTGGATGCCGGCTTCAAAGCCGCTCGCCGCGAATTCCATCTTAAATTGATCATTGTTCATCAGGTCGGTCAAGGCTGACCTAATAATCGGCTCGGCGCCAACCAGGAGGATCTTGCCAGTGGCTTCATCTTCCAATTCACCGAGAGGCATACCGTGTTCCTTGAGGAACCGGATTAAATGCTCTCGGGGAATTCGTCGATCTTGCGAACCGGGAATGCGGTATCCCCGCAACCGGCCGCTGTCAAACCACTTGCTGACCGTCCGTGGTGCCACCTTACAGATTTTGGCAACCTGGCCAGTCGTGAAAATCGTTTTCATCGCAGGCTCTCCAATCGCTAGTCTGCTCATTGCGGAAGGTGTGCGGGCCTTCCGGAGACAACATCCTCAAGGCGTCGGTCGGCTCTCCTAGCCTTCGGGTCCGCTTCGGCGAACCGGCGCCAATTTGGGTCGGGATGAGTCTCGGGGTCTTGTGAGACGGCTGTTGAATTATCGCCGCAGCCGCCTGCTGCCTGACATCGGCATCAACACGGGAATCTGACACTGCAAGTCGATCACTGCAGGCAGCGGAAACCTCTGTGCCAAGAACCCTGAGCAAAGTCGCACAGCACGCGACTTGACTCAGAAACGCTTGACTATCCACTGCCGAACTTATCGGCAATGAGGAGCGGTCGATTTGCAAATCTCGCTCAGGCCGTAAGGTCCTGCGCGGTTTACCTGAATGTTCCGATCCCCCCTGTCAAACGGCCTTGGCTACTGTAATCCTAAAGCACCGGTCCAATCGCAAAGGTGCATTGTCGGATTCGCAATAGCCTTAACCGTCTGGCGTTAAACATCGGATAGCAGCAGCGTTCCGCTTCAATGTTTCCCACGGCTTGTGCATCAAGTAAGACTAGCATCTTCTTTGACGATTAAGCGGATCAGGCCCGTCAAGAGGAGTTTTTGATTATTCACAACACCTTGCGGCAGCGTACTTTACGAGTTCAAAAAACACGCAAAAAAAGTCGCCAAAGGCCTCCAGAGGCAGCTTTTCGCCGTTTTTTGATGTCGCAATAAACAGTTCAGGAGAAGTTTGACGAATGTGTCAAGAGAAATCTTTAGGGGGTTTATTTCGATTGTTTTGATTAGATTGATTCAAGCCCGTAAGAGACGGGCGAAGCCACTTGGGAATTGAGATAATCCCAGGAGGGAAATGACGAATGTCGAAATCCGAATGTCGAAAGAATGACCAATTCCCAATGACGAATTTCTGAAGCTGCTGATCCCAGTGGCAATTAGGAAACGCGTCAGACTCTACTGTCGCCTAAGCTAAGGGAGCGCAAGCGACAATTGCTCCCCTCGCCCTGGCCGGAAAACGAACCAGGCGGGGAGAGGGGGGGGTGAGGGCCACGATCGACTTGCGATGCACGCTCCTCTGTTTGCAGGTCAAAAAGGCTGTTGAAGTTCCGAGTCGAACGACGCTCGCAATGCCCCTCACTCCCCAGGCTCTCCCCGGCGTATCAGGGCGTGGGGAGCAAGCTCAAGCGCTTGGCGCACCGCAATTGGCTGCCTCACTTCGTGCTAAACAAATCCGGATACCCCTGCTTGATCGCGTTAATCCCCGCATTGATCAGCTTCACGTCATTCGCCGGGGAAAACATCCGGCAACCCTTCTCATAGCAGAGCTTTGCGTACTGCTGATTGACCGTCACCACGCCCCAGGTCTTGCCCGCCTTGGCACACGCCACCGAGATCTGATCCATCGCAGCCAAACACTTGGGATTAAAGAAGTCCCCCGCCACGCCGAGATTTTGACTCAAGTCGGCCGGGCCCATAAACAACATGTCCACACCGGGCACAGCGGCAATCGCGTCACAGTTGGCCAGCGCTTCGGCGTTTTCAATCTGCACGATCACCAGTGTCTCACGATTGGCTCTCTCACAGTACTCGGCCAGCCCGAGCTTTCCGAACCCCGCATCGAAGCCCCCGTTGTTGAGACCGCGATTCCCCAGAGGGTAAAACTTGCACCAGCGGACGATCTGTTCGGCTTCCTGGGCAGAGCGGACCTGGGCCGCCATCACGCCACTGGCGCCACATTCAAGGCTGCGTGAAAATGCCGCGTAATCCGTGGGAGCCAGACGCACAAAGCTATCCAACCCCGCCGCCCGGGCTGCTGTCGTTCCGATTTCGAGGTTCTCGATCGTATTTCCGACATGCTCCAAATCGAACCAGATTCCATGAAAACCGCCGTGAACCCCCAGCATCTGGATCAAGTTGTAGTGAAACACGCGTCCCACAGCACATACATTGACGCTCTCACCACGGGCCAGTCGGGTCTTCAGGGAATCCATCGCGCATGTCCTTCAAAGAGAGTCGTTGTTCGCTCCGCGAACGAAACGCGCTCGCAGTAGAGGGGCTTGAAGTAAATCGACGTCCAAATCAAATCAGGCAGACGAGCCGGGCCTAGGATCAATTGCGTCAGCTCCAGCGGCAATTGTGGTCGGATTGGTGTCGAATCGCAACAAACCGACCTCTACGATCCATACACTTGTTCCCGCTTCACATCCCACAGAGAAAAAACTTCGGATAGTCGCATAGATTTGACCCAACTTTGACAGTCCTGTGACAATCGTTTTTCTCACATCGCTTAGTATTCCTGCAGCAATGACTTCAGGCGCCCGCTGGTTCTCGCTGAGACGAGAAAGCAGGCCACCGACTTCTGCACTCAGGAGTTTTTCGCAATGCATCACGAATCAGAAATAGTTCCCAATCCCGAGCGGCCGATCGACCTGGCTGCCGGCGGCGCCGATGCCGCGGTGTTGGAAATGCCCGATTTGCTCGGCCAACCGTTAGTCGCCCCGCAGCCGAAAGCGGCTCCCGGTCGGGCCATCAAGCCAGCTTCCCTGTCATCGGGCTGGAAGAAGCATTTTCCCGACGGCGTCGACTGGCCGGTGACCTTCTGGATGCTGGGAATGCACATCGGTGCGGTGGTCGCCTTGTGGCACTTCACTTGGCCGGCATTTATTACCTTTTTCATTCTGCACTTTGTGACCGCCTGCCTGGGCATCACCCTGGGTTTCCATCGCCTGCTGACTCACAGCAGCCTGGTGGTTTCGCGGCCAGTCAAATACTTCTTCTCGATGTGCGGCATGTTGTCGGCCGAGGGTAGCCCGCTGATGTGGGTCGCCAATCACCGCAAACATCACGCGTTGTCCGATCAGGAAGGGGATCCGCATTCACCGAACGAGGGCTTCTTCTGGTCGCACATGTTCTGGTTTTATCCGAACGTCCCGCGTGACAAGTGCGTCGCGCACTTCAAACGCTGGGCTCCTGATTTGTATAAGGATCCGGGACAACGCTTCCTCGACCGGATCTTCCCGCTGTTTGCTCCGGTGGTGGGGGTCGCGGTGTACTTCTTCGGCCAGTATTTCTTCAATCAAGGTCTGTCATTCTTCTTGTGGGCCATGTGTGCTCGCACCGTTGCCTGTTATCACTCGACCTGGTTCGTGAATTCGGCCACGCATATCTGGGGCTACCGCAACTACCACACGTCAGATCGTTCACGCAATCTGTGGTGGGTCGCCGTGTTGAGCTACGGAGAAGGCTGGCACAACAACCATCACGCTCATCAGAGATTGGCCCGCCATGGCCATCGTCCGCATGAAATTGATCCCACCTATATGGTGATCTGGACCCTGAAGAAGCTGGGTCTGGCGTGGGAAGTCCAGGACAAACTGCCGGTCGGAAACCAAGCCAGCGATTGATTTGCAGATTGCGAATCCAGAATTTAGACATCCAACAGCCCGGCAACCAATTGGTCGCCGGGCTGTTTTTTTATGTCCTTTCGGTCGCTTCCGTCCTTTCAGTCCCTTTTCGAAATCAAAGGGACTGAAAGGACGGAAACGACCGAAGGGACATAAGAACGGGAACCCGCTGCCCTGTTCCCTTCGGGCGAATTGCCATATCTTACCGCAATTGATCTCCAGCCTCCCGAGGCCCCACTACGATGAAGATCCCCTCTCAGGCTCGCAGCTACGGCGTGCAGTTCAATCTGACGCCCATGATCGACATTGTCTTTCTGTTGATCATCTTTTTTCTCGTCGCCAGTTACCTGTCGGGCTCGGAGAACCAGGAAGCGATCCAGTTGGCGCAGGCCGCGGGAGGCAGCTTCAACGATCCGGAATCGGCCCGCCGGATTGTGGTGACGGTCACGGCTACCGGGCAGTTCCTGATCGGCGGCCAAGTGGTGACGATCGCCGATTTTGCGCTTCAGATCCGACCAACTGGCAATCAGAAGACCGATCAGGATCTGGAAATCCGACTGCGGGCGGACAAGCGAGTCCCCTACGAACTGGTGGAACCGCTGCTGGTGGAATGTGCCAAAGCCGGCATCTCGAAGATCAAGTTCAACGTCGTACCCGGGCAATAGCCGGTGACTGACGGGGCAGTAAGTGATCGCGCGGCGATAGCATTCTACGATACAAGCTCGAAGCGCAAGCGAGTGAATTCTAATCCATTTCCAGGATGATTCACTCGCTTGCGCTTCGAGCTTGTATGGCAGACCAAGCGACTCTTTGGGATCCTCAGCCTCCCATGGAAGCAAGGACCAGTCGGCGCAAGCTGAAGGGCCTTCCGGTCTGTCAACGACAGACCGGAAGGTCCATATTTCAAGCTTCAGCAGAGTTCAAGTCGCCCATCAAGCGACTTGGACCCGCGAAAGAAACTGTGGCTTAGATAATACCGCCGTGTGTACGGTACGGAGTGGCCAGATCGGGGA
>JAQGHS010000221.1 GCA_028291605.1 Planctomycetaceae bacterium
TTCACAATGCCCTTCAAGGATGAATCGATTGATGTTGCGCCCCGGGCCGAAGCAACATTTTCTCTCTTCGTCATCTTTGGAGAATTGCTTCTTATGCGCACCTCGCTACCAATCGTTCGGTCGACGACTCTCTGGAATACATCATCCCTCGTTGCGGCGCTGCTTCGTGGAAGCAAACGCGCTGCAAGATCAAGGACCTGGCTGCGAAGTCCGGAAATTCTCGAGCCTCGCATCGTACTCACCGTCGGTTGCGAATGCGGATGCGGTGATGATCCGGTGATCTTCAGCACGGCAGCGGTGGGAGCCAATTCGGTCCATGTGGGGAGCTCGCCATTCGCCCCGCCCGAGGACGACAACAGTGTGTTTGTCGTCGACGAAGGAACCTATTTGGACACCGGCTGCACGTTCAATACAGACGTGCCCGATGGGAAGCTGGTGATCACCTTACCGATCGATCGCTACATTGGGGATGTTGACAAGCTGCATGCTGCTGGCCTGTTGCCCGACACCGTCGAGCTGCAGTTGCCGGCGTTTGATGTCGACATCGACGGGGGGGACGCTGGCGAACTGGATCGTGTCTATTTCAATGGGCATGTCGTGAGCGAGGAGTTTCTGACGGGGCAGAACGAAACCTGGAAGTTGAACACGTTTCGCATTCCGATCGACTGGCTGAACCTGCCGAGCGATCCCGGCGATGGCGGAACATTAACCCCGGCCGACAACACGATTGAAATCCAAATCGATGTGCTGGATGAGGGGTGGTGTACATCGGTTGACTGGGCGGCGTTGACGATTGACGCCCCGAATCCCGTGTTCTTCGTGCATGGAATTCTCAGTGACAGTTCGGGCTGGGGGGATGTCTGGGAGCCTGGATTGCAGAATCTCGGAGTCCCGGTCGGAGATATCAGCCTGGGGGGCACATTTGGTGTTGCTCTCGATAGCATCGGAAACAATGCGGAAAAGATCGCCACGAAGATTTCCAGCCTGCAGGCGCGCTGGGGTTTCGACAACATTACGTTCGTGACCCACAGCAAGGGGGGGCTGGATTCACGGCAGTTTATTGAAGACTTGCTCTATGATGACGATCCCGACGACGACGATCTGGTCAGCGCGCTATTTCAGATTGGTACACCCAACGCCGGTAGTCCGTTGGCTGACACGCTCGAAGCCGGGCTGCTGGAATTCTCCGCCAGCTTCGGCGTTGTGGGGTTGGCGATCGATGGCTTACTGCATGCGTTCGTCACTCCGGCCGGAGTACAGCTCACCACGGCTTACATGGAAGGCTACAATGCCATCCATTCCTTCAATCCCAATACGTCCTACTATTCGCTAGCGGGTGATTATGATCCCAGCAGTGTGTCGGAAGACCCGCTGGGTGTTTTCCTGGATGCCTTGTTGCCCGGTGCAGATGACTCGGTGGTCCCGGAATCGTCGGTCTGGGCTCTCGATTATGCTTCGCATCTGTCGTACCAGTCGACGGCACCCGATGGGCAGGCCACCCATGCGAATCGTCCCGGGGCGCATCCCGGCGAAGTCGGTTCGACCGGCATTTACAATCTCTTATTGCCGCTGGTTCTCGATAGCGGCAGTTCGGCCAGCCCGAACAATGCACCGGTGCAGTTCGCGGCGGCAGCCGGCCCAGTCTTTCAGCCGGCTAACGCAGCGGTACCCGCCGAAATGCCCTCGACGGGGACATTGACGGGGCAAATCGCCCAGGGCCAGGATCAGACCCAGCAGTTGCAATTGGACGGCGGCCAAGCCGCGTTCATTTCCATGATCTACAGCAGCGGCAATCTGGATCTGACGTTGATCGATCCGAACGGAATTCCCGTTACGCCCGCGACGGTCAATCCGAATATCGAATTTGGCTCCAGCGAGGATGACGACGGCTTCAAGATTGAGATTTACAGTATCACATCGGCCATCGCGGGATTGTGGACGGTCAAGGTCCACGCGACCTCGGTTACCGATCCCAGCGGCGCGGAACCTTATCTCATCAATGGCTGGTTTCCCACGAGTAATCTGATCCTGACAGCGGACACCGACAAGCCGGCCTATGAAGCGGGTAGCAGCATCTTTATCACCGCCAATCTGCAGAATGGTGCGGTGGGTGTGACGGGGGCGACAGTGACGGGCCAGGTCTTTTCGCCAACCAATGTCGCCACTGACGTCACGTTGTTTGACAATGGAACTCACGGTGACGTGACCGCCGGTGATGGAATCTACTCGAATTCGTTCACGGCGACGAATGAACCGGGAAGTTACAAGATCGTCGTCAACGCGACGGGCACCGTACCGACTTCCTTCAGCCGGCAGGATCTGGCGATCGTATCTGTTGCTGAGGTCACCGGATCTCTGAACAACTCGTTTACAGAAGACGTGGACGATACCAACGGCAATGGTTTGAATGACGAGTTGATCATCCATGCGGGAGTGGATATCTCGGCGGATGGTTTCTTCCGCTTCATCGGTCAATTACGTGATTCCGAAGACCATTTGATCGACGAAACCTCGTTTGCCGGAAATCTCACGACCTCGGATACCTCGGTCGATTTGATTTTCGACGGCAGCAAGATCTTCGAAAATGGGGTTGATGGCCCTTACACACTCAGTCTGGTCCGACTGGGGCAGGATAGCGGCGGAGTGGCCGTGCCCGTCCAGGAACTCACTGGTGCCTATCAGACGGCGGCCTATGATTTCGCGAGCTTCGAACATGCGTCGATTGTGGTCACCGGGATCAATTCGGAAGACCCGGTCGACTCCGACTTCAATGAAAAGTTTGATCTGCTCACGATCACGGCCGGGGTTGAACTCGTCGACTCCGGGTTTTACGAGTGGTCTGGGCGGCTGGTGGATGTGAATGGCTTCGAAGTGGGCTTTGCTGGAAATTCCGGCTTTCTCGACGCCGGTGCCGGCGAGATTGACTTCGATTTTATGGGTTCGACGATCGGGGCACATGGAGTTAATGGTCCCTATCGACTGACTGACATTTTGATTAACAGTTCTATCGAGTCGGCAGTCATCCTGCAGGATTTCCTCACTGCCAACTATTTGGCGAGCGACTTCGAAGGCTTCAACGGAAGCCAGCCCGCCAAACCCACGAATCTGGATCTGGAGGATGGCTCAGACACGGGACGATCTGACACTGACAACTTCACCGGGGATAACACACCCACGATCACCGCGAACGCCGAACCGGGCAACATCGTCGTGTTTCTGATCAATGGCAACACGATTTCAACCACGGAAATCTCTGAGGGTGTCTATTCAGCCACGCTGGCGTCCGGTGTGTTGCAGCTCGGGGCCAATTCCGTGACCGCCACCTCGTCCAATGGTTCGAGTGTCAGTCCGCAGTCTGATGCGTTGACGATCCAGCTTGCCGTGGCGCGAACGGTCAATGTTGCCGCGGGGAGTTCCAAGGCACTGACTCAACCCGATGGCACCGTCGTCACGACACAATTGCAGGGGACCTCGGCTGTGGCCGTGTTGACGTTGCTGGCCAACGATCAGCTCGCAGAAATCAACACGATTACCATCAATAATGCCGGCAAAAAGGCGAAGAAGCCGGCCTTGGCCGTGACCGCGACGGGCGGCCAAGGTTATGTCGGTCAGATTAACAATACGACGCTATTACTGGACAGTTTGACGCTCACCAAGATCACGGTTGGTCAAATTCAAAGTGCCCACGACCTCGGGACACTGACTTTTGCCGGGACCAGCGTGTTGACCGGCAATCTCAATGTGGCCAGAAATTTGCTGGCCGTGCAGGCTCAGCAGATCACACTTGGGACAACGATCAATGTCGGTGGCAATCTGGGCCTGCTCAAACTGGCGGGGGCCAGTGCCGGCTCGGCGATCAATGTGCAGAAGAAGCTGGCGAACTTGGAATTCCACGGTGACAGCAATGTCTCAGTTCGAGCCACAAAGATTACGCTCGTGACGAGCAACGGCATCATGCGAGGCAGCTACACCGCCAGTAGTATCGATACCATCTTCTCCTCCGGGGCGTTCCTGGCCCAGTTGGGAGCGACGAAGGTGAAGCATTTAAACGTTCCGCCGAGCTAAGGGATTAACGCTGGATAGGCATCCTGCCCGTCCAGCGCGCAGCGACAAAACGGCTAACCAAGGCTTTGGAGCGATCAAAGTGGGAATCGTAAGATGAATGGACTTCCGGTTTGTCACTTGAGGTGACAAATGACAGGCTGGAAGCCTATCCCACGGATTCAGCGTCCAATTCTCGAGAGGCTGCCATCACGGCCTTAGCGACTTCATCCGCATAAGTCGTAAGTCCGTGGGCATCCTTCGGAGCAGGACGCATGCGCGGTTGATTCTTGTGATCTCCCCCGACCGTCGGGCAACCCTGTACGTGCAGCGTTTCGAGGTCATAAACGCCAAAGACGACCTCGGGACCGCTACCTTGTAAATGCAGTTCTCGGCGGAGTTCATGCGCCGTGACGGCGGCATTCACATAAACCGAAGCGGTGATCAGCAGCGTCCGGAATTCCGGAGATTTTCTAATCCCAAGGCCTTCCTGTCGTTCCAGGGCGCGAGCGGCTCCGCGCACCGAAATCTGGATCTGGTCGAGCAACGATCGCAACGGATACGTGGAGGCAATGTCCGCGAATTCCGTGACCGACAGATAAGCATCGACGGCCGCCGTCACTGCCCCGCACTTCGAATGCCCGAGCACGCCCACGAGCTTTAAGCTGTCCTGCAGTTGAGTGACCGCATAGTGCAGGGAACCCAGGCATTCGGCTCCCAGCACGTTGCCGGCGATGCGGAGCACGAAGAGCTTGTTGAAGGATTGATCGAAGATCGACTCCAGGGGAACTCGGGCGTCCGAACAACCGAGAATCGCGGCGAACGGACTTTGTTGCGGCAAGGCACCTTCGAACAGCGGCAACCCCATCATGAGCGGACTGAACGGGACGATGATCGGTTCCCCGGCCGCAGCCCCCATCGTGCGCTGTTGCATCCGCTGGACAATCCCCACGAAGCGATCATTACCCGAGATCAATTCGTGCATGGCAGATTCGGCCGTTTCGACGTGCACGGTTTCAATCGGGGCGAACGGGTCGTAGCGGTAGATTAAATCCATATTGAAAAATCTCTTTTCGTCCGTGTCAGCATGCGCGAATGCGACAGAAGTTCAAAATGTGAGGTTTCCGCGAAACAGAAACAGACGGCGGTGATTTAAGAGAATTCTTCCGAACAATCAAGGTCGAACTCTGTGAATCCCGATTCCGGTGCACACATGCCGCAATGACCATTGTTGTAGACGATGCTTGGAGATGTGCCTAAACTCTATCGACACGCTGTCGACTGACGAGTTCAAAGTGATAAGAGTTATCTACGCAGTTTCAGTTCACTCCGGAGTCGCAACGCGTCGTAGCCGCATCTCGCCAGAGTGCGGGCCTCGCTGGTCACTCGCCCGCGTTCTGGCGAAACGCGGCTACAACAAGTGGTTCCCGATGATGCCCAAACCGCCAATCTGGTTGAGTTGTTGTTTGATCGCAGCATTTGCCGCCTTGAACCTGGTGAGTCACGGCGTCACGCAGGAGCCGGCGGGAACCGCCACGAAGGCGCCCCCTAAAGAGCAGCCAATGCAGGGTGAGAAAGGTGCGGATGCGCCCCCGACCATAGCGGTTGTGGAAGCCCGCGAGCGTGCGAAGATGCTGCACGAAATCTACGAGACCACTCTGCGGACGATTCATTCCCGCTACTTCAAGGACAATGGCAGCGTCCCGATTCCGTCGCGCGTGATGGAAGACGTGTTTTCCAGGGTGTCACGAAAATCAACGGTCACGGCGCGGTGGATTGCCGTGAATACTCAAGCCATGAGTCTCGAGCATGAGCCTGAAGATGACTTTGAGAAAGAGGCCGCTCGCACCCTGGGTTCAGGCGGTCAGGAGTTCGAGCGGATTGAGAATGGCACCTATCGGCGCGCAACGCCGATCATCCTGTTTGACTCGTGCCTCAAGTGCCACGCGCCACCGCCGATCCGGGTGACCAACGCCCGTTACGCCGGACTGGTCATCAGCATGCCGGTGAATGAAAGTCGTTGATCGCTCCGCGATCGAAACGCATTCGCAGTAGACGCGTGGAATAATATGTGACCTTCGAGACTTGATCAGCCTCGCTACTGCGAGCGCGTTTCGATCGCGGAGCGATCAACGACTTTCAAGACTACAGAATACCAGGCCCCTTCACATCGATACCCTTCAGCATCATCTTCAATTGTTCGATGTTCGGCGAAATTTCAAACGCATCGGCCCGGCTGATGAATTCCCTCTGAATGAAGCCGTACAAGCTGTCATTGAACAATTGCATGCCGTCATCCTTACCGATACGCATGGCGTCGGGCAGCTTTTCGTCCTTGTGCTCGAGGATCAGCTTACGCATCGTGGCGTTCATGATCATCACTTCGATGATCGGCACACGCTTGGGCTTGTCGACAATCGTCTTCAGTAGTTTCTGGGCGACGATGGCGTTCAAATTGAAACCCATCGAACTACGCAGGGCGGAGTGCATCGATTGCGGGAAGAGATCGAGAATACGACCGATCGTCGACGGCGCGTTCGAGGCGTGGATCGTTCCGAACACCAGGTGGCCCGTTTCCGCGGCGTGCATGGCGGTGGAGAACGTCTCCATATCACGCATTTCGCCCACCAGCATGATGTCGGGATCTTGACGCACAGCATGCTTCATCGCGATTTCGAAGTCTTTGACATCGATACCGATTTCACGCTGATTGATCAGGCACTTTTGCTGGGTGTAGACGAATTCGATGGGGTCCTCGATCGTCAGAATGTGCTTCGTGTAGTTGTGATTGACCCAGTTCAGCATCGAGGCAATCGTGGTACTTTTTCCCGAGCCCGTCACGCCGGCCAGCAACACCATGCCCTGATCGTAGACGCACAGGCTTTCCATAATGGGCGGCAGGTTCAAGCCGTTGAAGTCGGGAATGGAGCGTTCGACCTTACGCGAAACCATGCCCGGGTTGCCCATCTGGATGAACAGATTGACGCGGAACCGCCACGGCTCGCCATCATGCTCGACCACGTACGAGAAGTCCGCACCACCTTCATTCTTGAAGATGTTCATATTGCGCTCGTCCATCATCGGCATCAGCAGTTGTTCCATCTGATCCTTGGTGATGGCGGGCATGTTCACTTCGGTCAAGTCGCCGCGCACGCGGATGGTGGCTGGCTTACCGACTTTCAAGTGCAAGTCAGACCCGTTGACCTTGATCATTTGCTTGAAGAGCTTGTCGACCTCGAGCCCCTTCTTGAAGTCACGCACCACACCAATCGAACTGGCTCCGCCCGCTGATGCCGCTTTGTCTCCGCCGCCATGACCACCCATGATTGCTGCCCTTTGACTTAAGCCCCGAAGTGTCGAGGATGAGTACTGAATTCAGTCTGACTACATCACAAAACGTCAAGCCGTCAAACGCACGACGACGCCGCGTTCTGCGAGATATTGTTTGGTTTCGGCAATTGTGTATTCGCCATAATGGAAAATACTCGCGGCCAGTGCGGCGCTGGCACGACCGGCGGTGACTGCCTGAAACAGGTGCTCGGGTGATCCGGCCCCGCCGCTGGCGACTACGGGAATACTCACCGCGTCAGCGACCGCGCGAGTGATTTCCAGATCGTAGCCGTCTTTGGTGCCATCGGCATCCATGCAGGTCAGGACAATTTCACCGGCACCCAGTTCTTCCACGCGTTTCGCCCAGGAGACCGCTTCCAGGCCGGTCGGGACTCGGCCGCCGTTGATAAAGACTTCCCAGACTTCACGGCCGTTGCGCTGGACACGTTTGGGGTCGATATTCACGACGATGCACTGGCTGCCGAATTTCAAAGCGGCTTCGCGGACGAATTCGGGATTCTTCACGCTCGTCGAATTGATTGAGACTTTATCGCAGCCAGCATTCAGGAGCCGCCGGATATCCTCCAGTGTTCGAATTCCACCGCCGACCGTCAGTGGCATGAAAATCACTTCGGAAGTGCGACGAACCACATCGAGAATGATGTCCCGCTCTTCGTGGCTGGCGGTGATATCGAGAAATACCAGCTCGTCAGCACCTTCTTGTTCGTATTTAGAGGCGATCTGCACGGGGTCACCGGCGTCACGCAAATTGAGAAAATTGGTTCCCTTGACGACCCGTCCCTGGTGGACGTCGAGACAAGGAATGATACGTTTCGCCAGCATACCCGTTCTTCCGTGTAGCCCGACTCTCCAGAGCCGGGCACTTCAAGAGACGCCACGCGCCCCGCTCTGGAAAGTCGGGCGATACCCGACCCGCTCAAAGCGATGGCACATTTCTATTCCGTTTTCATCCACTCTCAAGGAGCATCTAGTCGTAGCCGCATCTCGCCAGAGTGCGGGCCTCGCCAGTCACTCGCCCGCGTTCTGGCGAAACGCGGCTACAACACCAGATCACGTCAGGCACAGCCTGACTTACTCCCATAAGTCCCATCCGTCCCATTGGTCCCATCAGTCCCATTCCTCTCTTCAAACAAAAAAGCAGGGTGTGCAGGACAAATCCCAC
>JAQGHS010000237.1 GCA_028291605.1 Planctomycetaceae bacterium
AATACTTGGCGCGGTCGTATCAACGGAATTGTCTCAATGGCCCAGCGCGCTAGTTTCAACTAATCCCTGGCGACTGTGGCTCGGCGGAAGGCAGGGGCAAAGTCTCGTGAACGGGAGTTTTGACGAAGTTCAAACGTTCAATCACGTTTTGTCTGCGGATGACATTTTGAAGAATTACCGTGCGGTCGCGGATATGGACACAGATCGAGATGGGTTAACCGACTTGGATGAACTTAGACGCGGACTTTCCCCACGAGATCCGGATACCGACGGCGATGGAATGGCTGATGGATGGGAAGTCACTCACCACCTTGATCCCCGTTCCGACGACGCAAACGGTGATCCCGATGACGACAAGCGCAAAAACATAGGAGAATTTCTTTTCGGGAGTGACCCGCATTTTTCGAATATTTATTCCGCTGCGATTGACTTCGACCTCGTCGGCGTAAGCACTAATAAAGGCGTTCTGATCAATATCGATTTCGGTATCGAGAACAAGGCCCGGATCCAAAGGGGGCCCGCCGCCGCCGGCATCGATGCGAATGATCAATGGATTGTTTGGCCTCGTACAGGGTACATGAATCCCTTGAGAGATGCTTCAGGCACAAGTTCTACATTGAGCATGTCCTCCGAGAGCAGTCCCGTGGTTATTACGTACCACGGATTCACCAACATTGATGATCCAGTTTCAGGCGGCCTCTGCGAACCGTTCTTATTTTTAGGATGTAATTGCGATAAACTTTGTCAGATGAACATTTCATGGTTCTCTCCATTTGATCGTGGAAATATTGAGAGTTATGCTGCACGGTATCCGATGGAAAATTACTCCTTTGGGAATGGCACCACCGGGCCTAATCAAGGAAATATAGATCATGGCGGTTGGTACCCGCATACGCATCCTCCTACTGTTCCGCTTCCTCAAAAGTTACCCATGCCGCCACCGCCGTCTTGTGGTGATTTGGTCGCGTGTCCGACGCATGATCTTTGCTCTATCGTTTACAAATTTAATCATATGGTGCGTGACGTTTCCGCGGCCGGAATCGATCCAGAGGCCCCCTATATGAATGTCCCCGAATTCTATAAACAATCTTGGATGTTTGATATGGCTAACTTTGCTGCGAGCGGAGTAGGGCCTATGTGCGACGATTATTCGACATCATCGTTGGATTTGACAAGTGCCGGCAGCTATTCTGGAACAAACTCTACCAACGCAAGTCAATGGTGGAACGCTGACACCTATGACGCGCGTGCGCAAATTGTGATTGGTGTCCCGCAAGGTAAAAGTTTTCGAGTCTATCTATATGGTGGCCCGGATCAAACACAAGACGAGCAACTCATATCGGTAGCGAACAATAGGAAAACGGATACGATACGAATTCCAGGCGGGCCGTTTACGGGTTACGTTCGAGGCGTTAATTATGTCCGGTTCCTGGTTCAACCTAAAAATGGTGTCATTGAGTTGAAATGGGTTCATAAGAACTCTTCACTTAGCGGCATGCAGATTGTGGAGCTGCAGCCAATGCAGAAGCCTAATGCTCGAGCTCATTCCTTGCTTATCACTGGGCCGATGATTGAATGGGACCCTGTCCCTCAGGCGTTGCATTATAATGTTTTGAGAAAAGGGCCAGGCGAGACAAGCTATTCGCAAATCGGAACCACATCTGCATCAAGCTTTCAGGACTATTCTGTTCTACCATTCGGCGATGATCTGGGCACATATCCTCGTACTTACAGTTACATCGTGCAGGCGACAAATGAGTTGTATTCCACAAAATCGACCAGTGTTTCTGCTAATGTGCAGTGGACGCTTGTTCCCGGCAATAGTATTGGAACTTATTCACACGTGGAAATAACGAACAACCAGGCTCCCGTTCTCAATTCCATTAATCCGCTAACCCAGGCGTATGAAAGAACCCCATTCACCTTCGGAGCGGCGAAAATTCAAGCTGCTGCCAGCGCCTTCGACTTCGAGGGGGCAGCGCTGCAATTTGTGATTACAAGAATCGCCTGCGGAACCCTGACATGGATACAGGAATCCAATGGGGTCGAGGTTCTTGAGGAACTAACCAATGACAAAATCGCGTCTGAAATTAACAGTGGCACTCGACTCCGAATTATCAGGCCCGATGTTATTGTGCGCTGGACCCCTCCCGATGGTGCAAAAGATGACGTAGTAGCGTTGAAAGTGCGCGCTTTTGATGGCGTTAGCGTTTCGAGTAGTGCAGTGGACCTCCCTGTTAATGTTAAACCACAGACGGTTTTGCTGTGGTGGGGGAATTACTCCTATGGCATGTCGGGAGGTGGATCACCTTCTCTGGTTCCGCTGCAGTTGGGGATCAGACCGTGGCAAGGCTATTCCACCCCTCCTCCCGAAGAATTGTTTGCCTTCGATGAGTTCGGCTATTCTAAAATTCCCGCTCCCGTGTCCGTTGACCCGGGCTCCGCCGCCCAATTCTCGACCAATGAATACTCGCCCATTGTTGACGGCTCTTTGCGAAATGTGATCGCCATGAGCGGGGCCTCTCGTAACGCCGGTCCTCTGGGAAATCGGCTTGCCCTCACGACAGACGGTAATGTGTGGACCTGGGGAAGTGGGCGGTACGGCCAGATGCCGGATGGACTCTCAACTTCGCCAAACCCTGCCAACACGAATATGCTGCCATGGTTCAATACACGCGAGCAGCCCCTCGTCACCCGTGTGGCTGGAATGTCGAATGCTGTGAGCATTGCCGGTAACGGAGACTACTCGTTGGTCGCCTTGGACGATGGAAGTGTCTGGGGATGGGGACCATCCATTAAGGGATACCCATATCACCACTGGACACAGTTCACGATAAACAGCGGCTTTTCCGAAACATGGTCGGCTCCGTTCTGGGCGCATCCATTCGATCAGCGGCAGCTCTCATTTTTTTCGGAGGTGATCTACACAGCGGAAGATTGGAATTCGGGGCTCGCCGGCCGATTGAGCCCCGACAACAGTATTTTTGCGGCAGTGAACAAGCCAGTCAAAATTCCTGGTCTGGAAAACATTGTCCAAGTTGCCGCCAGTGTGTTTTTTTCCGGCGCATTGACAGCTGATGGAAAGGTCTACGTGTGGGGGGAGTGGGCTCACGTCGAAGCACCGGGGGAAGCAACAGAGATCAAACTGCTGAGTGGTATCAACGAACGAGTGGTTCAAATTGTCGCCGGTGAATGGGCTCTATTGGCGGTGACTGAAAGTGGAAAACTTTATCAGTGGTACCATTCACATGAACCCGTGGCGGAACTCTTTCCTGGCGTTGCAAACGTCAAGCAAATCGCCGCGCAGCATTACAACTTCCTCGCGCTCTTGGCTGACGGGCGCGTCATGCAATGGGGGGCGATGGGAATAGGTAACGATAGTCCGCGCTGCGAGCTTTGGCAGTATAGAACCTATAAAGAGCCCTATGTCGTGCCTAACTTAAAGAACATTGTCTCGATTTCAACCGGCTTTGAAAGCGCCTACGCGACGGATGCCGAGGGCTACCTTTGGGCCTGGGGTGTGGATAGCTATGGTATTTATGGTTTGGACTATAGGGTGACCTGGGGTGGCATTCTTCCGAACAACATGCGCATGACCAGAAAACCCGATCGGTTTCAAGAGGAACCGCTACGTATTGGGACGGTGAAAGAGGTTGAGATGGCAAAAACCTTCGACATGAACGGGTATGCGTCCGCCATTATTCGGGACGTTCCGCAAAATCTGAGTGCTCAGCCGGCCGATCATACCGTGTATCTGTCGTGGGATACTTTTGCCGGGATGCAACAATATGTCGTGCAAAGAGCGGTAACTCTACAGGGGCCGTTCCTCCCGGTTGGAACGGTTGTCGCCACGCCTGCATTAGAACGACAGACTTATGTCGATTACGACGCAGAAAACTTCCAGGAATATTTCTATCGGGTGGCTATTCTGATCAACGGTCAGGAACGTCTTTCTGATCCAGTCCGGGTGACGCCACAGCCGCCTCCGTCTATTCCCATCGGACTCACTGCCACCGCCAGGAGTCGACAGGTCCGGATTAAGTGGCCGGCAAAGATCGCCGCTGATTCCTATCGAGTATGGCGCAGCCAAACTTCGGAGTCTGTGGGTTTCACCGCTTTGATCACGATGATGAATCAGGTGAAAGTCGAGAATCGTGAAATGTTCGTGGATGACGCCTACTTGACTCCTGGAACGACGATTTGGTACCGCTTGCAAGCGATCAATCCCGCGGGCGAAAGTGAATTGTCGGAAGCAGTCTCGGCGAGTGCGAATGACGGTGGTCCAACGCCTCCTTCCGGCGTGTCAGCGGTCGCATCTGATACGTCGGTGAGCCTTTCGTGGACGGCAGCGGTTGATACGAACGGCTATGCTTCGTACTTGGTGTACAAGGCGAAGGCAAGCTGTGGGACAAATGATACCTTAAATCCAGCCGACCAAACCCTAAAGTGGGAGTTCGTTAGCCACGTGGCTGCTACCAACCATTACGAGATCACAACGGGGTTGCGCAAAGGTTATTGCTACGCATTCGCTGTATCAACGGTCGATGATCGCGGCGAAGGAGCGAAGTCCATCCCAGCGATGGCAAGACCCGGGGCTTCCACAGGATTTCCCAATATAGTTGATATCAAAAAGGCGGTCGGACCCGGCAGCATTTACCTGAAATGGCAGTGCCAGGTTGATCTTTTCCAGGTATCTGCTCAGTCGGGCACAAACGGTGTCACATATCCCTTATGCGGTGGCCCATACACGCATGTCTTTCCCAAGGACAACGGCATTGCCGAGCTATGGCTAACAGATGTTCCGCCGGGATCTTACAGCTTTAAGATCGCCCGCATCACCGATTCCGAGGCTGAATCTGAAGGGACAACGATCTCCGTCACAGTTTCGAACGAGGCGCCAAACAGACTGTACGGCTATCCTGTGCGGCCTTTGCTTGCCAACAGCGCAAGCAATCGGGTCGAATTGTCATGGTGGGGAACGACACAAGCCGATGCAACCTCTGCCGTTGATCAATTCGGCGACTGGCGTTTCATCGTTCTTCGCCAGGAGATTGGCGTAATAAGTGAAGGCTTCCCATGTGATAATTTTGTGCCGGTCGGCGATGGCAAAGGTCTCACGTTTAGTGACACGAACGTCGTGAATGGTCATACCTACCAATACCGATTGGTTGGTATCACTCCGGAGTTGGAAGTTTATCAAAGAAATCTTGGCGATTCCCCCGGGGATACGAACGGTTCCATTACACCTGCGGCTATATTTGGAGGCAGTGACACCATTACGCTCAGCGCTCTGCCGCTAAACGGCGCCGTTCAACTCACGTGGAACAGCAACAACTGGTCTATCACAGACCTTAGCCGTGTCACAGTAGAACTCTTTTGTGCGCGTGGCCCGGATGAACGCTACGATCTGCTAACCAATGTGACGTCGGATCACGTGTATCTCCATGATCGGCTCGAGAACGGTAACACTTATTATTACAAAGTTCGTGCCTCGCATCAGAATGGGGATTTTCTCGAAAAGGAAATTTCTGCCAGACCGAGCGATGATCAACCGCTCGTTGCCCCTCAGGAGTTCACAGCCGGAATGGGAGTTGCCACATTAAAAATGAACTGGCGCGATATCGCTTCCGCCTCGGCTTATAAGGTTCAAAAATGGAACACCGCTACGTCGCAATATGCGCCGTTCTCCAGTGTTGCGACGCCTGAGTTTCTTGATGTGTTGAGTGGTTCCAATGCGGTCTATCGCTATCGCGTGAACGGAATTTCCGGAGGCAGGGAAGGTCTCTCCACAGATATTCGGGTTCAACCATTAACCTGGACATGGCCCACGAATTCTCTGCCTATCCCGGCGCCAATCGTAACGCGTTTTGATATTCAACGGCAGTGCCCGGGCGCCAGCGGATGGATCACCATTGGGATGTCGATCTATATGCAATATGTCGATGTCCGGACTGAATGCATCGATTCGGCTGCGGCATATCGAATAGTTCCAATCATTGATGGCACACCTGACGAATCGCTCGCGCGGATTCCCGTCCAGATTAAGGCCGGTGACGAGTTTCTCAAATTACCGCCGGAATCGATCAATACCTTTGTTGAAGGGACAGACGTAAATCAGCACGGTGAAATCATCATCCGTCTGCTGGACTTCGATTCAGCGACGAACCTTGCCAGCGCCGTTGGCTTCGCCACCCCGACGAATGTAATGCTGCACGCGAGCATTTCATTCGCGCCGAGCGATCCAAACGTGAAATTGGATCACGTCGAGTTCTACGCGGATGGCGAATTACTGGCCGAGTTATCACAGCTTCCGTATGACTACACTTGGCGAAATCCTGCCGGAACGATCTCAGGTCGCACCTATAAGCTGAAAGTTCGAGTCGTCGATAGTCTCGGTCGCAGCAAGGACAGCCCGGTATTTTATGCCAGCGTCACGAACCTCCCTCCATTGAAAGCCTTCATGACTTCGGTGAACGATTTGCAGGTGACGGCACCGGGCGTTCCATTGAGCCTATCGCGCTCATACAATAGCCAGGATCCTCGGGTGGGTCTGCTCGGTAAAGGGTGGAAGACCCCTTGGGATCAGGCGCACGTCTCCGTTCCAAATCTGGCCGACGGATGGGTATCGAAACGGACGATCATTTCGGCGGAGCCATTCGACATTCAAGAAACAAACTCGCATCGGGTGGAAGTGGTGTTGCCGGGTGGGGGCGCAGAACATTTCCGGCTCACGCCCACGTATCCTACCGACAGCACGTCGCGTCAGATGGGTGTGGCGGGAATTAACATTGGATTCCTGGCTGCCGACGCCAATGACGACTTTATTTATCGCCTGCCGTTTGTTTTTGCTCCCGAAGCAGACGCCATGGGTAATCTTGCGGAAAGCCATGGAGCGACGGTGCTTCAGGTTGGAGGGCAAGACTTTCTTCTAGACGGATACGCCAATACGGAAGTGGATGTGAGCCTATCCCGCGGTGAGAAAGTGGCCTTCGCGCCGGACTCATTCCTTTACACGGCTTCAGACGGAAGTCTCTATGAGTTTAGCCAACCACTCGCTACCGGTGAGACAAACGTGAATGAATCATGTTTAATCTCTGTCTCGGATCGGAATGGGAACAAGGTTAGTTACAACTCGAGTATTGTCGGCAGTAACCGCGTTTTCAGCGGCATTTCTCATTCCAACGGGCGCTCGCTCATTTGGACAAACGAGACTATCAGTGGAACGGCCTACATCTGTGTTTATGATCCCATTGCGCAAGCGACTTCAGGCGCAAAGCCGGTTCTGCGTTACCGGGTTGAAAATGATCTGTTGCAGGAAGTTCAGCATCTCAGATCGCGCGATGGCTCAAGCCAGTATGATGTAACCAAGTACGAATATTTCCAGGGGCTCACCGGTTCAGCGGCCACAATCAATGGCATGTTGAAGCGCGTGATAAGTTCGGAAGGCGCTATTCTCCTCGAAAACGATTACTTCGGCACCTCAGCGAATGATCTGCCGGAGTACCTTGGTTTCCTGAAATTACAAAAAGACGTCGTTGGCGTGAGCGCCACCCTGGACCACGACGCCGACGAAGCAACAGGTGATCTTACGAGCACCGTTTCACAAAGCATTCCGGGTAGCACTGATGTGGCCCAGAGTAAGGTTAACTATGACAGTTCAGGCAAACCGGTGACGGTCACGGACGAAGCGAATCAGTCGACCTCTATGGGTTACGACGAAAAGGGACGGCTTGCTTTCACGCAGAACGAAGCTGGCGATTACAAAGGCTTCGATTACGACAGCAAGGACCGACCGATCGCGGTCACGGACGAACTGGGCAACCAGACGCAAGTCAGATACGGCGCGCTCGATCAACCCACGGATACCATCGATGCGGCTGGAGCGGGCACACACTACGAATATTATCATTACAGCTACGGACATACAGCCAATGATCCGAACCCGGAAGGTTCGCTCCGATCGGTTCGCGATGCAGCGGGTGTCACGACCGAATACGCCTACGACAATCACGGCCAGGTGCTTACAGAAAGCCGCATTGTGCCGGGAAATGCCAGTGCGTTCCAGACATCCTACGAATATTACTCCAGCGGCGATTTAAAGACGGTAAGGGAACCGCTTTGGGCGGGAGGTGCCAATAAGCTTTACACCACCGACTATACTTACGATGAGAATGGAAATCGTAAGACGGAGAAGCGATACCGTGAAGTTATGGCTCGGACCAGTAGTGGTGACACCAACGGAATGGCGCTCGAAAGCGTCGTCAGCACCTATGACTACGATGCGCAAGGCCGTTTGCTGAGCTCCACGACCTCCGTTGAAACAGCCGCGAGCAACGATACGCTGCAAACGAGTTCGTCCCACTACAATCTGGCGGGGAGGGTGGATTACACCTTTGACGCTTACGGACGGAAGACGGAAATGCTCTATGACGTTCGCGGCAACCTGATTGAAACGACCTATGTCGATGGTGCAGTGACACGCACGGTTTACGACGGTCGAGGCCGAGCGGTGTGGCAGCAGGAACGTTGCATGGCCACAGCAGGATTGACCACAGCTCCAGCGACCTTGACCGAATACGATTCGGCGGGCCGGGTCTTTGCCGTGAAACGTTACGGAAGCGTGACGCTTCAGAAAACGACGGCGACGCCGAAGAGCGAGGTCCAATCGGTCACCGACAGTCAGACGCAGTATCGCCGGAGCACGGCGATCACCTCGCCTCCAGACCAATACACCATCACCGTCAACGGTACCGTCGCGGCGGACGCATTCCTTTCCATCAGCAGGACGGTCTACGACGAACTCGGACGCGTTCGTTATTCGATGGACACCCGCGGTGTTGTCACTGGTTATAACTACGATGCGGTGGGACGCCGGACGAATGTGACGGTTTATACCTCCTACACGGTTCCTGGCTTAACAAATAACATTTCACCAACCAATGCTCATACTGACACAGCCTACGGCTATGACGAGAATGGTAATCAGGTCTGGGTCTCGGACACCTTGGGTAATCGCACCGACTTCGAATACGACACGATGAATCGCCGCACGATCACACGTTTCCCGGCTGTGGAAGGCGATGGAAACCTGCGTCGCTATCGTAAGACGATTTACGACGCTTTGGGACGTCGCACCGGGGAAGTTGATGAAGCCGGTGTCGTGACTGGATTTGGCTATGACGTCTTGGGCCGACTCACGGCAGTGACCAATGACTTCAAGTTGAATTACCCGTCGACGGATACGCCCGTGGTAACAACATATGGCTACGATGCCTTTGGGAATGAAACGTCGCAACGGGATGCGGAAGGACGCACGACGCGCTTTGAATACGACGCGCTCGGTCGACGTACGCACCGCATTCTGCCGAGCGGTGGTCTGGAAGACTGGCCGAATAACGTCTCGCTCGAGCGGACTATATACAGTCGGGTCCAGGTGCAATCGTCTCCCGCAGTCTATGCTTTGCGTAAGCAGGTCAAAGATTTTCGTGGACGGACGAATACGTTTGATTTCGATATCTTGGATCGCCTGATCAAGACTACGCCGTCGGATACTGACGCAGAAGGTCATGACATCGCTGCGACGGAACGGACAACGGTTGACTACACTTACAACGGCAACGGCCAACGGGCGCAAGTCGTGCAATCGGTCGGGACGACGCGAACGGTTCGCTACGCTTACGACACGCTGGGTCGCTTGCGCGTTAAAGACAGCCCCGAAGGAACGCTGAGCTACGATTACGAATCAAGCGGAGCTCTTTCGAGAATCAGCGCTCGCTACAGTTACACCGGTTGGGGGGCGAATCCTCCGTATAGCTTCGAGTCATTAGCCGCAGGCACCGCTGACACCACGCGTGCGGAATGGAATTACCGCTACGATTCACTCGGCCGATTGCAGAAGGTGAACCCGGATTCAACGAACGCTCTCGCCACTGCGGATGCGACGTATAGCTACACCGACGTCGGGAACCTGAACACGACTACTTATCGCAACAGTCTCGTCACGACCTACAGCTACAACAAACGCAATTGGCTCCGCAATCTAGAGACCAAGAACGGGGCAGGGACGCGTGTGGCGTTCTTTGATTACGACGCAAACGGTTGGCAGTCGCAGAATCGTCTCTCGCCAACCGGTCAACGCCGTTGTGTGCAGGAAACGTATGGTACCGCCGCCCGCACGGTGACGTATGGATACGATCGCCTCTCACGTTTGTTGACCGAGAATATTGTCCCGACCAGCAGTGGCCCGACCGGCATTGTCCGCTATGACCGTGCTGATCCCTCTGCTACCACACAAGGTTATGATTTGGTTGGAAACCGTCTCTCACGCCGCCTGATCGATGACACTGGTCTTGCGATTGCAGGCGTAACGGAAACAACCCAAACCTACGATCAACACGATCTGATCAGTGCCACGGATTACACCTATGATGCTTCCGGCAATACGACCCGCGACTTGGTGGGGGCGACCTATGGATACGATGCTGAAAATCGGTTGATCAAACGCACTGGAGGCACTGCGAAC
>JAQGHS010000252.1 GCA_028291605.1 Planctomycetaceae bacterium
ATACCCCGGCCGTTAAAAGTGTCCGCTAACTTCTGTTTCCTGGATCGCTATTACGCTCGGCAATGTGCTCGCAGCTTGCCCGACCTCGCAGGAGAATCAGCGTGTGATTCGCACTTCGCAATGCGACAAGCCTCACTCGACTAGCCATTACCTCTTACTAGAAAGCCATTTACATCTCGCCTGCCAATTCCCTCGATTAATTAATGAGTTAGCGAATCGCCGCGTAAGAGGGACCTTGTCCCAGCCGACAGGCTAATCCACCGGGCCGGTTGTGCTGGCCGCGGAATTCGATTCAACTCTGCCGGTTGGTCTGCCGATCCGAGCAATACCTTGTTATCCGGATGTGACGAGGCCTACAATCCGTCAAGAATTTCTCAGTGCTGCCTCGATGGGACAGTGACCGTTGGGTAGCCAAGTCCTTGATGGATCTTGAACGATGAACGACGGCAGCCCTCAACTCGACGAGGGTAGGATTCGTGACATGGCAACCGACCCGCGTCGCAAAGAGGCTCTTTCCGAGCTCACGGACCGCCTCATCCAAACGTATTACGAAATCGGCTCGATCAATCATTTGGGGCATTGTCCGCTGCCCAGCACGGATGTCGTGCACGAGATCGCTGCCGACCTGAAGGAAGTTCTGTTCCCCGGCTACCGCCGCCGACAGAATCTGCACGCCGGGAACGTCGGTTACTACATCGGCGACTTGATAGACAGCCTGCATGACAAGCTGACGCAACAGATCGCCCGTGCATTGCGCCACGAGCAGTCCAAACGCCATCGCCTCGTTGGCGAGACCACATCGGAACCCGATTTCGAAGCCCTGGGACAGCAAAAGGCGATCCAGTTCCTCGAACAGCTCCCCAAAGTCCGCGAGCTTCTCGCCCAAGATGTGCAGGCCGCCTACGACGGGGATCCCGCCGCGGGGAGCTTAGATGAGATCATTTTCTGCTATCCCGGACTGGAAGCGATCACTATCCAGCGTATGGCGCATGAGCTGTACCGGCTTGAGGTTCCGTTCATTCCACGCATGCTGTCAGAGTGGGCCCATAGTCGCACGGGAATTGATATTCACCCCGGTGCGCAAATTGGTCCCTCCTTCTTCATCGATCACGGCACGGGCGTCGTCATCGGCGAAACGACCATCATTCACAGCAATGTGAAGATCTACCAGGGCGTGACGCTGGGGGCCTTGAGCTTCCCCAAGGACGAAACCGGGGCCATCATTCGGGGTACAAAACGCCATCCGACCATTGAATCCGGCGTCGTCATCTACGCCAACGCAACCATTTTGGGTGGCGACACGGTGATTGGGGCTGGCTCCGTGATTGGGGCGAGTGCCTCGATCAGCAAGAGCGTTCAGGCGAACACGATGGTGACCGTTGAGAAGCCGACTTTGCGATATCGCGAAGCGTCTTGATCACTGGTTGTTCTGGGAGGGCGAGGCTCCCGCCGAGCCTATGACGAGCTTTAGCTCGGCGACCGCCGGAGGCATTCCAACAACTCGGCCTCCGGCGGACTCCGACCTGCGGTCGTCTTAGGCTCGGCGGGAGCCTCGCCCTCCCAGAAGCTCGGTGTCTCGAACACGTTCTCTGTCGAATCCGGTCTTAGACTCCCGTTCTGCGCTCACTCTCGTCTATAATGGCGCTTTCCAAGCTCCTTGCGGCTTATACGTTCCGTACTTCGCCGTGCTACTCATAGATTGACTCCCACATGGACGCTCCGACGAATCGATACGTCGTGCGATACGGCATTGCGCGCCAGGTCGCTGAGTTTTCGGCCAAGTTCTCCGTCTCCATCAATCGCAGCACGCAGGTGATCATTCGCAGCGAGCGTGGTGTGGAATGGGGCGAAGTCCTCTGTCCCGCTTCAGATAAGACGCGCGAGTATCTCAACTCCACGGAAGAGATGGGCTCCATCCTCCGTGAAGCGAATGCCGAGGATTTCGACAAGCGAGAAACCCTGCGAGCCAAAGAACGCGATGAGTTCCGCGGCGGGCAGGACATGATCAACGAACGCAAGCTGCAGATGCAGTTGGTGGATGTCGAGCACCTGTTTGGTGACGAGCGGCTGGTGTTCTATTACCTGGCCGAGAACCGCGTCGACTTCCGCGAACTGGTCAAGGCGCTCGCCAAGCAGTTCCACACGCGTATTGAAATGCGCCAAATCGGGGTCCGCGACGAGGCGAAACTGCTTGCCGATTATGGGGATTGCGGCAAACCGGTGTGCTGTAACACGCACCTCAAAGAGATGCCGCCAGTCTCGATGAAGATGGCCAAGCTGCAAAAGGCCACGCTGGACCCGACAAAGATTTCCGGCCGCTGTGGGCGTCTCAAATGTTGCCTGCGGTATGAATACGATACTTACGAAGAATATCGCCGAGAACTCCCCTCGGTCGGCACGTTTGTCGTCACGAAGTTAGGCCAGGGCAAGGTCATCCATCAGGAGATCCTGGCTCAAAAGCTCCTCGTGGTGTACGAAGACAATCGTCACATCATGACCGATGCCAAGGATATTCTGACGGTCGTGAATAAGAACAAGCGCGCTCCGCAACCCGAAGATAATTGACGTCGCGGGACGCCGAGTGACGAAACACTCTATAGCTGTATCAGCCGCTGGGCGCTAGCCCACGGTTCGGACAACTATCGACTTGAATCTCCAGCCCAACCGGACGCCAACGCGTTCCCGCTGATTTTGCCGGAACAGGATTCAGGGCAAACAATACACAGACCAAGGAGTGGTCGTCTTGACATCCCACGGACGGGATTCCCGAGACCAGATTTCAATCAATCTTCCATCGGCGGAGATTGCTGGCTCGAACTGTGTCCGTCCGTCGCGAACTGCGTTAAACTATACGCTGCACGGCACTCTGACCGAACGTCGCCAATTGCGGCTGCTGTTCGACGATGGCCTGACCGCGGTTGCTGCACCGCATTTCAGGACCGCCATCGGCTGGGACGCCGGCGATACCCACGCCGCAGACCGCAGTTCTGAACAGGCCACGACCCCTATGGAGACCGCTTCGACTCCTCCGGCAAATTCCGCCGCTCCCGCGTGGTCGGGACGAGTGGCCTTGCACTCCACCCCGTTTGCCGCCTGTGCGGCCGAGGTCGGCAAATTGCAGGTCGCGTTGTCCGAGCTGGAGCAATCTGCCACCCTGCTGCAACTCCCGCCGCTGGCCGAACGCGAATGGTATGAGACGCTGACTCGCAAACTCATTCCGCAGCTCAGTTCGGAACCATTCATTGTCGTGGCTGTCGTCGGCGGAACGAACATCGGCAAGAGCGTGCTGTTCAACCATCTGGCCGGCAGCCGGGTCAGCGCCACCAGCCCACTCGCCTCGGGAACAAAGCATCCGGTCTGCCTGGTCCCCACGGGATTCACCGCCAATCACAATCTGTCCGAGATCTTTCAAGGCTTCGAGCTCGAAGAGTGGACCCAGTCCGAATCGGCCCTGAAGACGGATGCCTCCGACAAGTTGTTTTGGAAGGAAAGCCCTTCGGTCCCTTCGAACATGCTGGTTCTGGATACTCCCGATGTCGACAGCGATGCTGCCGTCAATTGGCATCGCGCAGACTGCATCCGGCACAGTGCCGACGTGCTGGTGGCCGTGCTGACTCAGCAGAAATACAACGACGCCGCCGTCAAGCAGTTCTTCCGCAAGGCCGGGGCCGAAGACAAGGCCGTGGTGGTGGTCTTCAATCAGGTACTCCTCCCCGAAGATGAAGACTATTGGCCCCTCTGGCTGGGGACCTTTACGAAGGAAACCAGCATCACACCCGAGATGGTCTACGTGGCCCCCAATGATCGCCGGGCCGCTGAAGCCAACAAGCTGCCGTTTTACGTGCGTCCGTGGCCGCTGCCGATCGAATCTACCTCGCCAGACACCAAAACGGCTACCGCCGATCGTCAGTTAAGCGCACCGCATGACTTGCGTGAAGACCTGTCGCTACTGCATTTCTCGTCGATCAAATTCCGGACGATCCGCGGCTCCTTGCGACAACTGGTCGACGAGGACTCAGGTATCCCGGCATACTTGAACGAAGTGCGAGTCCGTAGCGGCGACTTCCGTTCGGCGGCCGAATTGCTGACGGGCCGGCAGCTCGCCCGAATTTCCAATTGGCCCACCATCCCGAACCGGCTGCTGGTCAATGAAATTCGCCGCTGGTGGCGCGGTCAGCGGCAAGGCTGGACGAAATCGGTCCACGATTTCTACAACTCGATCGGCGACGGCGTGCTGCGAACGGTCCGCTGGGCCCGTGATCGCATTTCCGGGACGGAAGTCGATCCGATCGAACAGTACCAACGTGCTGAGCATGAAGTGATCCTCACCGCAATCGAAGATCTGCTGGACGGTCTCAATCAGTTGGCCGAGTTAGGCAACGATTTATTGCGGCCACGGATCGCACGACTGTTGACCGGCGAGCGACGTGCGGCGCTCTTGGAGCGAATTAACTCAGGACATAGCCAACTGCAATTGGAAGCCGAATTGCAGGACGTCGTCGCGAATCAGATGCGTGCGTTCCAAAGTGACAGCCCGCAAGTATTCGACCTCATCAAGCAATTAGACGGCTTGGCTGCCGCAGCGCGGCCGGTGACGTCAGTCGCACTGTTTCTCGTAGGAGGCGGACCGCTGGGACACGCCGCCGCGCCGGTCGCCCATAGCCTTGCGTTTGATGCCGTGTTACACATCGCGGGCGGAACGGGTGCAGTCCTTGCGGGTGAAACTGCCCTGACCGGTACCACCGCCGGCTTGCGAGCGGTCGAGGCCCATTTCCGCCAACTGCATGTCGCCTTTACGACGCATCGATTGGAGTGGCTGGGGCGACAATTGAAGGACAACCTGCTGGGAACCTTACAGGACGAATTGCAATCCGCGGCGGCGATACCGGACTCGGCCGCATTCCAAAATGTGCGGCGGGTTGTGGAATCGCTGCGGATTCAGATTTCGTAGACACCGTATCGTGGGACGGGTCTCCAGGCCCGTCCGGCCCTTTGTATGGCACGAGCGATTTCAGTTACGACGGTAGGAGCGTAGAAATAGTGACCCAGGTGAGCCCGGCGGCGTAAGCCCCGGGATTCTTTTTCTGATGCTGAAATACCCTGCGAAAGAAGAATCCGGGGGCTTACGCCGCCCGGCTCACCTGCTAAGCCTGTTATGCACACTCCCTTGGAAGTCGAGAGCCAATCGGAATGGACTGACGGGCCTGGAGACCCGTCCCACGGAATCATCATGTGGAACCGCATCTGGCAGCTGAC
>JAQGHS010000263.1 GCA_028291605.1 Planctomycetaceae bacterium
TCAGGACGATAACGGCTGGGTGGTGATTCTGGCAGGTCTGACGTCGCTGCTGATCTGGCTGACGCGACGTGTGTTATGGTGCCTGATGGTCATCGGACATGTCGTGAGTTGTGTCCTGTTGCGACAGATGGAATATGATGCAGACAAATTCGAGGCACGCCTGGCTGGCAGCGAAGTCTTCGAATCCACCACGCGGCGGATCACCGAGTTGAATCTGGCCAATGTGCTCACGCACCGCATTGTCGTCGCCAACCAGCACGCGGGTCTGCCAGACGATCTGCCTCTTTGTCTCTCAAAGATCGCACGCACGCTGCCCCCCGAAATCGCTTCGATTTCGGACCAGATGATCGCTGACAACCAGACGGGTTGGTTCGACAGCCACCCCGCCGACCGAGACCGGATCAAAGCGGCCCACAACCAGCAAGCCCCCGGCATCTTTCAACTGGAGCGTCCGGCCAAGGTGCTGCTGGAGGACTATGCCCAAAGATCCAAAAACGCCACTCTTCTGTTTTACAAACGCTTCCTGCGTAAAGCCGCAATTAAACAGCAGCTCACACCCACCGAAACATTCTTATCCAGCATTGAGGCCAGCTAAGTAAGTCTGCACAACAAGATGAGCAGGTGAGCCGGGCGGCGTAAGCCCCCGGATTCTTCGTTCGCACTGGTTTCGCTATCAAAAAAAGAATCCCGGGGCTTACGCCGCCGGGCTCACCTGGACAATTATTTCTGCGCTCCTACTTAGAGCTACGCTGGCGCGGCTCCCCCGTAGGATGGCCGCCCCGGCCGTCTTCCTCTCAGAGAAGAGATACGCGGGCCGACTATATTAGTGCGTATTTAGAATGTTACATCGGGAGTTCTCCCCGTGCCCGGATTTCGGCGAATGTCTGGTCGATCAGGACTTCGCCGTTGCGGAATACAAACTGCAACTGGTCTGGTCGTGGATCGGACTCCGGCACGGTGATGAAGGTGTCTTCCGGCGAACAATCCTGTCTCACGAGTTTCAACCGTCCGGCTTTCGACTTCTTGCCCTTGTCAGTGACAGGCTGTTTGTAGACGTTCCGGTGTTGTCCGTCGATGACTACCGAGGAACATTTAAAGGCGAAGCGTTGCGTGTCACGATTCAGCTTCTGGAGCAATCCGCCACCTGAGCCGAACGTGAGGTTGTCGGCCGACCAACCGCTCTGAGTGATGGAGTCCAGGATCAGTTGCAGCATCTGGAAGTCAATGCGGTCTCCCTGGATGACGCGCACCTTCGGATGCAGTACCTTGTATCCCAGCGAGTTCACCGTCCAGCCGAATTTCTCGCCGAGAATGTCGAGGACCTTATTAACGACCACAGGCGGATCTCCGGAATCGGGACGGACGACTAACACGCCGTCACGAGCCAGCACCTGGTCCTTCAGCACACCTCCCCAAATGTTGGCACAGCAGTTATAAATATCGTAGCTGTCACTAACCGTGGCCACTAAGCCGGCGGGATATTGTTCGAGCATATTGCGACAGGCATCGATCTCGTGTTCCCGTCCCCAGGATGTGATCGTACTGTGCTCCGCCGCGGGGATCGAGAATCCCGCCAGGGGTTCGCGATAGAACTGGCGCGCTAACAGAATTCCCGGAACGTTATCGGTCCCTTTGAAATTGACCAGATGCGCCGCACCACCGATCGCGGCTTGTTCGGGACACGTCACGCCGCGAAATCCAAAATCGTGCAGTTTGAAATCGATCAGGCCGGGATCGCCCGTCTTAATCAAGTAATTCGTGATGATCTGCTTCATCGCCCGGCTTTGCGTGGCGACGGTCGAAGGATACCACACTTGAACCAGCAGGGTTTCCAGGAAATTCGTCAGCCAGTACGCTTGATCGTCGGTATTCTCAATTGTCATCAGGACATTGGACGAGCCGACCACGGTCCCTTCGGGAACAGCATTGATTTCGACCGGCAGACGTCCACCATGCCGCTGCAGGATGTGTTCCCAGCCCTGGCGATTGAACACCTGGCTGCCGAAGTGCTGATGAAAGAGCACGTCGGCTTCGTCAATCTTTTCCTGAGTGACCACGGGCCCCGCGAGATATTGCCGGAGCCAATATTGCAGGCCGAAGAACGTGGTCTGGGGATGCACGCTGCCGGTACGCGACTCAAAATACGAGTAGACGCGTTGGGTTCCGGGAGGGTACTGCTTATAGTGGCTAACCTTATAGCTGTCGGACAAGAGGCAGATGTTATTCAACCAGCGCATCGTGGATCAAGCCTTGATAATCGTTTCCGAGTACAACCTCAGGGTGCCGGTGAGCCCGGCGGCGTAAGCCCCGGGATTCCTTGTCCGACTTACAAAACCAACTGACAAGAAGAATCCAGGGGCTTACGCCGCCCGGCTCACCTGGATGATTTCATTGGCACCGTCATTCAAGCCATCACCTCAGCCAACTTCACCAGTCGGCTGCGGTCAGCTAGTGATTTGGCAGCCGCCTGGACGATGGCGGTCACCTCGAGGATTTCCTGGTGAGGAACCGGTTCCTTGCCCGTCAGTAACATTTGACGGAATGTGGAGGCCAGGCGGAACATCATGTAGTGGTAGCCGTAGTCGAAGCTGCCTTCGATCGACGGCGTGAAATTGTGCAGCTTCTTTTTGAAGTAGAGATCGGTGCGATCGTACTCGAATTTCTCGTACGGTTGGCCGAACCAGCAATGGCACGGATAACGGTCGGGATAGGTGATCAACGTGTGGCAGGTGTCTTTGTATTCGTACATGCTGACGGCGTCGACTCCCGCGCCCATCAGGGTCATGACGGCCCAGACGGGATGCTGGCCGTAGATCATCCAGCCATCGAGGGAATAGCGGCTGAAGAGTCGGGCCGAGACATGCTCGAGAGCACCGAACTCGCCTGAGTCACGCATCCGCAGTGCCCCTTCCATCCCCCATTCGTAGCGCCAGGCACTCGACGACATTAATGGTGTTTTGTGTTGCCGGGCGAAGTCGAGAATCTTCTTCGTGCCGGCGACGGTGCCGCCGATGGGTTTGTCGCAGAATGTCGGCAGACCTTTGGCCAGACCTGGGGCGACCAGATCGAAATGATCGTCGCCTATGCCCGATGCATCTCCCAGCCAGATGGCATCGACTTCCTGCACCATTTGCTCGAGATTGGTGGCCACCTTGACGCCGGGAAAGACTTCGGAAAAGGCCACGGAACCTGCTTGATCCGCGGCATCGTAGTAATGGGTGATTTGCGTGTCGGGGAAGGGGAGCAGATCGAAGTTGAACTGCGGATTGCGGAGGAATTTACTAAACAGTCGATAGCCGTATTCGTAATGCTTCTTGAGGGCGTCCAGGTTGCAGGTCGGATGCAGGTATTGGCCGAAGTGCCAGTTGTGGCCGTTGCGCGGTTGGGATTTGCCTTTGATCGTGGCCGAAATCATGCCGATGCGAAACGTTTTGCGGGGCTTCTCTTCCACAGCCACTGCATGGGTGCCCGCGAGTGCGATCGTACCCGCGGCTCCGGCAGCCAGCAGCAGGTTGCGACGCGAAAACGGTTGATCGTGTGACATGCAATTCCTCCAGCGCAAGAGAGTGTTTGGGGGGAGCGATATGAAGTGGAATCATAACCCGACGCACCTGTGAGGGCTATCGACCATCGTTCCTTCACCAGATTCCACAGACGCGGTCTGCCCGCTATGATTCCCGGTCATTCTGATGGGACCATTCTTCTAGGATCAGTTTCATGCCTTCCACGATCAATGGCGTCGGCACGCGGTATTTCTTGAAACTCAATCGGCAGTTTGAAGAAACGCAGTGCCCGCATTGTCATAACCGGGTCAAGCTGGAAAGCTATGAGACTTGGTACTGCCTGTGTGTGTTGTTTATTCCCGTCTTGCCGTTGGGGAAGAAGCAGATCCTCGGTTACTGTCCGAGCTGCACGCGGCACCAGGTGATCGGTTTCCGGGACTGGGAAAAGATTCGCGACGCGGCGATCTCTGAGACTTCGGAGGAATTCGCCGAGGCCCGGGATAATCCCGAGGCGGCGATGAAAATGCACGGGACGTTGCTGGCCTTTCAAAAGGCTGCCGAGGCCGACCGCCTGGCGGAGATTATGCTCAATCTGTTTGGATCGGTGGCGGCGGTTCAATTTTATCTGGGGGCCTGCTTCGAGCGAGCCGGGAAGGGAGCGCGGGCGAACGCCTGCTTTCTCGAAGCGTTTGAGCTCGCCCCTGAAGACCTGCAGTTTCGGCGCGCGGCGGCGATGGTTTTGTTAGAGCAAAAGAAACCCGATGAAGCGCGCAAGCTGCTGGCGGAGTTTGGTCCTGAAACCCAGCAGTTTCAGCCGCCGTTGTACTTTGCATTAGCTCGTGGCTATCAAGATGCAGGGCGGCATGCGGAGGCCCTCGAAATCTTCCACATGTTGCTGGAGAAACAACCGGCTGTGGCCAAGGAAAAGGAATTCGCCAAGGCGCTCCGGAAATCAGAAAAGGTGCAGGGTGTCTCGAAATCCGCGCTGCCACCGGATACTGCATTTCGCAAGTCGGCAATCATGTGGTGTTCGTGCACCGCCGCGGTGTTCGCGGTCCTGGGATTCTGGAGTGTTTATGTTGCCCAACATCGGACATTGTTCGTCGTCAGTGGGCTGAAAACACCGCTGACCGTTCAAGTTGATGGCTTGCCGGTGGTTCAGGTGGGACCCAATGCGTACCGGAAAGTGAGTGTTGCGGAAGGCAAACATACCGCGGTCGTGACGGCCCCGGCCGGCCGATTCCCGCCCATCGAATTCGAAGTGCGAGCCAATTGGTGGGAGCGTTTCTTCAGCAGCCCGGTCTTCATTGTGGACCCCAGTCGTTCCGCAGCCGTGGCGTGGGAGCAAACGGTCTATGCCAATGCGAATGCGCGCAATGATCACGTCAACAAACTCGATTTGCGGGCGGGAGACGCTTTCACATCATTCTCCCATGCCGACTACCATTTCGAGGAATTTCCCCAACAGATGAAGGTCAAGGCGGGGTCGACGATTACGAAAACCCGAGTCGGCTTTTTCTACGAAAGTCCGACGCGGGTGGCTCATGTTGCGTTAATGATGGATCAAGATATTGCACAACTCGATCAATACCTGGAACAGCACTTGATCGACGACCCCGATAACAGCGAGTTACTGAATGCGTATATCGTAGTGGGGTCAATCAGGGGGACCATCGACCGTCGCGAGAAATTCCTCGAAGCCCATCTGGCAGATCAGCCGATTCGCGTGAAGTGGCATCGTCGCTATCAAGATCTGTTTGGGCAGTTTGCCACCGGTGGGGATAACGTGGCCAAACATGCCGGTCTCGTGGCCAGGTATGATGGCCTGTTGAAGCAATCTCCCAAAGATGCCTCGTTGCTCTATCTGCGGGGCCGGCTGGAACCTCACGGCCGCATATCGGGGCCGTTCATGGACCAGGCCTTGGCAATTGATCCACTGCACCCTTATGCCACAGGGGCCAAGGCCTATTCCTATCTCGTGCAAGGCCACCCTCTGGAGGCTGTTGAATGGCATCGAAAGGCGCTCGCCGCGCGTCCCGGCGATTCAGAAGTGAATGACGGATTGAAGAACGCTCAGTTGGCAGCGCGGGACTTTGTGGCGTTGGAGCAGGCGCTGCGTGAGGAACTTAAGAAGACACCAGACAGTCTGGGAGAGAATCTGGAGCTATTTGAAGTGTTGTTCTCGACCCAGCGCGGCGATCAGGCCGAGCAGGAATATCAGGCACTGCAGGGACGACTTCGTCAGCAACCCGCGTTGCAGCAACATGCGGGGATCATTTCTCGTTCATTGGAATTACCCTATCTCTACGCCAAGGGGGATTTCGATAATCTGGCCACGCGAGCTCAGCAGGTGGGACCGGAAGGAGCGGAATACGCATTTTATGCGGCGCTGGAATGTGGCCAGTTAGTGGACGTTCCCACCACCCAGGTTCCAATTTTTCTCCCCTATTGGCATCTCTGCCGAGCGATCGTCGCTCGCCGGCTGAATGCTGCCGCACAGGCGGCCGCCTCCAAAGCGGCGGCACTCACCCTGATGGAAGGCAAAGCGGGCGATGAGGCTGTGGCGGCCGAATTGTTGCGACAGGGGCCAAACGCCAAGTGGGAAGACATCGAGGATCTTTTGATGCAACCCAGGCTCAAGGTTGTATTGCTTGTGGCACTAGCCCACGAAGCTCCCCAGATGAAAAACCAATGCCTGGACCTGGCGGAAAAGCTAAATCATGAACTCAGCTTTCCGCATCACCTGATCCGCAAAGAGATCGCGGAACTGCGAAAATAAACGGGTTGTGAGCCTGCTCATTTCTTGGCGGTCACATCAAACGAAAGCGGCGGCGAAAGAATGATTCCCGGGGATGATTTGTCGCGCAGATAGTAGACCACTTGCAACTCATATTCGTTGACAAACCAGTCTTCACCGAGGGTGTAAATGAACTCTCGTGATGACTTCGCAGGGATGAACGGACGCGTGTCACCACCGTTTTCGGTAGGCTTTTCTTCGACGTACCGCTCAGTTGTGAGCTCTGGATCGCCCCGACGCATGCGGATACTGCCGGGGTCGATAGAAAGTTGGCAGCCCCTTGCGGCACGCAGGAACGGTTTGGACCGCGCATCGACCTGTATTTGATTTTTGTGGGAGTCATAGATTGAATCGCGTTCGACTGCGTGTTTGGGATGTGTCCCGCGTTGATGAACGGTGATTGTCATCTGATAGTCATCGATGGACAATCTGAATGGCTCGTCAGAGGCGTTTACGAACTTGACATGAAGTTTTGTCGTGCTGCCGAAGTTGATGGACTTCTTGTCGAGCGTCAGGCTGATCTTTTGCAGGGGCTCGATCCCAGGTGTCACCTTTTGGATCCGAGTGATCAAGGCGCCACCGGGAATAATGGGCTGTGCGATGCCGGTATACGTCACTGAAACGGGGCGCCACGATTTCGTGGTCAGTTCTTTCGTCAGTTCGGATTTGACAAATACGCCATCACAAACACCCTGGCCCCAGCGGTCTGTATGGAAGTAGCCAATGACCGTGCCGGTCGCTGGAAAGAATTCCGCAGCGGCAATGTTTATGAGCACCAACGAGGCGATGACAACAATCAGACTGGTTCGCAATTTCATGACGTCACCTCCATCGTGCACCTGAGTGTGGTTTGCATTCAGGTGAGCATATCTTGAAGGTGGTCAGCGAACAACGTGAATGCCTGGAGGACAAGTGCAAACGGCTCCTGGCGCGTTGGGCCTTCTCTCAAAGTGTCATGGTCGCATGGTGGGCATAGACGGTGAGGTCATCGATGCCACCCAGGCGGAAGGCTGCCTGACGCTCTGCACACTTATTGCAGGTCCCGCAATGCTGGCCAGCGACAGGTGCAACACAGGAGAAGGTTCGTTCCAACGGTAAGTCGCGGCCGATTTCCATGACCTGCTGTTTTTGATAGCGTTCGAATGGCCGAACAATCCGGAAGTCCTCGGAGAGAGCGATCTGTAACGCCGCTTGATACTGTTGAAAAAAGCGAGCGGACGCGTCCGGAAAGGGGTTGGTACTTAATGTGGCCAGCGCCAGTTCCTGAATCCCATGTAACTGACACCAGAGGGCGGCTTTGATCACCAGAAACACGTTGCGGCAGGGGAGAAACATGGCATGATCCGATGTTGCTGCCGTCGGTATCGTCTGGCCGGTGATACTCCAATGGCTGCCGTAGACATCAGCCAGGGGAAATGAGAGGACGACCAGCGGTGGCAAATGCGACCCGCCCACTTCTGACAAGTACCGTCGCAGGGCACGCAATTCAGCCGGCTGCCAGATCAGCCCACAATCGATGTAGAACGTTTGAACTGGCCGGCCTTGGCGGAGCAGGAAATGAAGTAAGATCGCGCTGTCTAAGCCGCCGCTGAGCAGCAATCCGACAGGCGCTGTCGACTCGGTTGCGACCATGATCTTCATGACCTCTCAGTCACGGTGACGGGTACTAATTTGGCAGCGAATTAAAGGAGACAGCGAATGGGATAATTCCCGAGTTATTCTACTGCGTTTGTCAACGCTGAATTATCGGGTAGCCGCGGTCGCCAGGCCGTGGGAAAGCGGTCGCTGTTTGCGATCCGCCCACGCTCTGGCGAGCGTGGCTACAACCCGAAGATTTAGCCGTGACAAGCTACTGTGCAGCCAACCCATTCGCTGCCTCTTTTAATTCGCTGCCGTTTGTAGTCTGGCGTGTCGCCAGCTACTTAGTCTCCTGCCGAATAAATGGTGCGACCCCCGTCGACCGGAATACAGACTCCGGTGACAAATTCGTTGTCCAGGAAAAAGAGGACCGTCGAGGCAATATTCTCGGGCTCTCCTTTTCGCTTTACCAAGGTGGCGCGGACCGCTTTTTCTTGCTCAGCAATCGGCATGTCTGGCGGAAATAGAATCGGTCCTGGATGGATACAGTTGACGCGGACTCGCGGATTGCGAGCACCAAGTTCCACGGCCAGGCAACGGGTTAAAGCCGGGATGCCACCTTTCGTGGCGAAGTAGGCCGCGTAGTCACGGTAAGGCCGGGCGAGAGCCCAATCCCCGAAATTCACGATACAGCCCCCGTCGGGCTGCTGGACCATCATTAACCCAACCTGTTGCGAGCACAGGAAGGTTCCCAGGAGGTTCGCGTCAAAATTGTCGCGCAGATCTGCTGCGGTGACCTCCTCCAGCCGCTTGGCATGGTAGATCGCCGCACAATTCACCAGCACGTCCAATCGGCCGAAACGCTCCACTACCGTGCGGACAAGGACTTGCACCTCACCCTCATTAGCTAAATCTGCCTGGAACGCTTCTGCCTCGACTCCGCGGCTCCGCAAGTGCTCGACCGTTTGAACGGCCTCGGCTGCGGAGCTACGGTAGTGGACAGCGATATCATAACCGCGACCGGCAAGAGCATCAGCAATGTGCCAGCCAATTCGCTTCTTGCCGCTGCCAGTCACCAGCGCCACGCGTTTGCCAATAGTCGCTGAAGACATCTCCCCGCGCTCCTTGGGCCGGATCAGGCCTTCAATTTCACAGGCAGCTTGTCAATCTTCGCTGCGAGGATGAAGTCATTCTCAGTCAAACCGCCGACGGCATGCGTGGAGAGTTCGAGGGCCAGATTCCGATAATCCGCGAGATGCAAATCGGGATGATGGCCTTCGCTCTCGGCAACCACACCGATCCTCTGAATGAATTCCAGGCCAGCGGCGAAGTCTTTGACGCGCCATTCGCGTCGAATGCGTTTCCCATCAGACATCAACTTCCAGTCCGGTACCGCTTCCAGAGAGTTCTGCACTTCTTCTTTCGATAAGGCAGGTATTCCGCCCTCACAGGCGACGCAATGTTTGTGCTGTAATTCGGTTGTTAAGACACTCATCATGTTCTCCCCAACAATGATCTGCTGATTGGCGTTTCGACGAATCGTTGATATGCCTGGCGAGTTTTGTTCGTCATGCTAACCGAGCAGAGATAGCTACGTAGCCACGTTCGCCAGAACGTGGGTAATCGCCGTGAATTCCCACCCCTGGCTAGCATGGATGGACCAGAAACGGTCTCCTTAGTTTCTTAAACGTGCAGTTGCCATGCCATCTTACCGGGTAGCTGTCATGAAAAGACGGTCGACTGTCCGCACGTTGCGAGGTAAACACCTTCCCCAGCACGGTCTGAGCGGTGATCTGACGGACTTCAGACATCTTTTGAGGACCGGCCGACCGTACGAACTCCGAGGTCGGAGACGGCGCCGGGACAACACAGACTGGACGATGGGCCGACAGCGCGATAGACGACGCAGCGATGCCCGGCTCCTGCCTAACCCTGTAGCCTGACTCTCTGAGTCGGGTATTCTTCGTTCTCAAATTCCCGACTCAGAGTGTCCGAGGTCGCCAAGACTTCGGGAGCCGTCACCAGTGCGGCCAGAACTCTTGGCGAGTTCTGCTACAACTTCCTTCACGGCATCGCGTCTTCACGGTTATCGTGTCGATCCCGCGAGCCACTGCTCGAGACGGACCGAGCCAATTCTCGGGCTGTTACCGCCAGGGACGAGAGATTTGTTGTCGACCGCTGTGCCGAAGTACTGGGCCTTGGTGTCGGTGACGACCCGTCGCGTGTCGGGTTTGAATTTCAGGAATCTCCGAATGAGTTCGTCCATCGTTATCGCTTCGGGGCCTGCGATTTCGATGATGCCGTTGACGGGTTTGGCGACGGCAACGTCCGTTAAGGCGGCGGAGACGTCAACGGCGGCGATGGGCTGCATCAGGGCAGGGGGGAGATGAATTTCGTCGCCGATCGTTCCCGATCCGGCAATGGCTTCAACGAACTCGAAAAACTGCGTGGCGCGGACAATCGTGTAGGGGATTTGGGCTGCCGTGATTAACTTTTCCTGGGCGACCTTGGCCCGCATATAGCCGCTGTCGGGCAGGCGGTCGTTACCGATGACCGACAAGGCGACGTGATGCTTGACCCCGGCGCGTTCTTCCGCCGCCAGCAGATTGCGGGTTGATGATTGGAAGAACTCGAGCACGGCCTGATCTGCGAATGAAGGGGAGTTCGACACGTCGACCACCACGTCAGCATCGGTGAGTGCTGGAGACAGCCCCTCGCCCGTGACCGCATTGACGCCCGACCTGGGCGACGCGCTCAGGACCTCATGGCCACGCTCACGAAGATTGCTGACCAGTCTGCTACCAATCAGCCCGCTGCCGCCAATGACTACGATTTTCATTAAGTCTCTCCTAATGGTAGTTATGGCCCGCCGTAAAAGAATTCGAGTAGCACAGAGATAACTATGTAAGGTGAGCCCGGCGGCGTGAGCCCCGGGATTCCTACGTTACACGGTATTTCGAGCGGAATTCGAAGTGTTCTTTGGCCTCGGTAGAACCGACCTCAGCATTTCTTCGTGCCCTTCGTGATCTTCTGTTTAAAACAGTATTGGAACAGAAGGTCGCAAAGGACACGAAGGACGAAGAATCCGGGGGCTTACGCCGCCCGGCTCACCAGTTCAATATCTAATGTGCATTCTGTTAGACTCTGAGATCGTACCTATTCCACTTTATGTTCTGGGATCGCGATCTCCTTCGCGTCACGAGGGTGCAGTACCACCGCAATCAGGCGGGTGATCCCCTTCGTTGCCGGGTTCTTTGAGACGCGGTGCAGGCACCCGGTCGACTCGTAAAACGTCTCTCCCGCTTTGAACACCTTGGTCGGCTGATCGTCGATTCCCAGTTCGTATTTCCCTTCCAGCACATACACGAATCCCGGTCCCGGGTGGCGGTGAGGCATGCCGGATTGACCCGGTTTCAGCGTCACTTCCACTACGGTCACTTTCGTCTCCTTGCCATCCAGCTTCTCCTTGATGTCATTCGTCGAGATGACCCGGACCGACTCACCATCCTCGTGGGCGCACGCGAAAGCCATCCCTGCAGCTCCGAGCGCGATCCCAATCACAAGAACAAGTAAACTGCGATTCATGATTTCTCCTTCGTGTTTGAATTACGGCCGCTACGAAAAAACTCTCCGGCCCTAATCAGCCGCTGGGCGCGAGCCCACGGTTCGGACGACTCGATTGAAAATCCGAACCGGACGCTGTCGCGTTCCGGCCGATTTTGCGCGCCGTGATTTTGCACATCGTTCTTGTCGCGACGACAAGCGGGCAAACGTGATCGGTAGCAGGCTGAAATCAGGTCTCACATCAATTCCCGAATTGGGTCGCGATCGTCCAGCAGGTACATTGGGCGCCCGGAACCATTGCGTATGGTCGATTCGGGATCGATGCCCAGGACGTAATACAAGGTTGCCAGTAAGTTCTGCGGGCCATACGGACGTGTACTAGGACGTTCGGCGCGGCGATCTGTTTGGCCGACATATTGTCCCATCTTAAGACCGCCGCCGGCGATCAGGGCACTACCTGAGCTGGGCCAGTGGTCGCGGCCACCCGTCTTGTTGACTCGTGGTGTTCGGCCAAACTCACCCCAGACCACGACCGCCACGTCCTGGCTCAGCCCCCGCTCGTGCAGATCGTTGATGAGGGCCGCGACCGCCATGTCATACAGCGGAAGCAGTGTCCGGTAGCTGTCGAAGATGGATCCTTCCGCGGCGACCAGGCAATGATGGTCCCACCGTGCCACATTCAGCGAGACGAAGGGGACGCCCGCTTCCACCAGCCGCCTAGCCCGAATAAACGATTCGAAATCGAAGCCATATTGCACTCCCAGGTAACGAAAAAATGCTTTCTTGTCGCCGTAACGGGCAACGAGCTCCGGTGGTTCTTGAGTGATATCGAAGGCTTGGCGAACAGAATTGCTGGTGACGATGTCGAGCGCCTGGCGGGCGAAGGCGTCGACACCCAGGAATTGGCCGGAGGCGTCGATGTCGCGGCGCAGGCGATCGAGCGACGTCCGCAGTTGTTTCCGGTCTCCGAGTCGTTCCAATGAGACCCCCCGCGGGAGAACGAGATTCTCGATGTCGGGGCCGTTCGGGCGGAAGGATCGAAAGGCGGTGCCGACATAGCGGGGCTCCTCGGCGCGCAGCTTGTCGCTGTCTCCTGCCAGGTCGACGAATCGCGGCAGGCTGTGACTGCCACCCGGATAAATCCGGTTGACAATCGATCCAAACGACGGACGTTCCGCCTTGACCGGGAATCCCGTGCAGATTTCGTTAAATTGATGGCATGGTTCCGTCCATTGCAGACTGCGGACGACTGCGAATCGATCGGCGATCTCGGCTTGCCTGGGCATGAGCTCGCACATGTCCATGCCTGGTATCTTGGAGGCGACGGGCAGGAATTCACCACGGTACTCCAACGGCGCAGCGGGCCGCATGTCGTACATATCCAGGTGACTCGGCCCGCCCCCCAGGCAGATCATGATGATGGATTTGCGGCGGCCCGATTCTCCGGCAACCGCGTTGTAGCGCAGCAAGTCGGGCAGGGTCAAGCCGCCGACGGCCAGACTGCCGATTTGAAGAAACCCGCGCCGCGAAAGTCCGTCACAATGACGACTCGGCCGGTCACTGTAGATGTTGAGCATTCCGCAGGACTTCCCGGTTGAGACGTTTCCCACCCTGGCATCGGTCGGAGACCAGGCGAGGGGGGCCACCACAAGTCTAGTCAACGATTTAGCGATTTGGAATCTGAATTCCCGCGACGGCTGCAATCGCTGACCAATTCGGCGAGGCTACTCACCATCGCCTGAGCTGGCCTCCGAAGCACGATCGCAGGGTGGCACAGTTCAAGAACGCGGGGCCACCCTGCGGGACATTTCTAAAAGCTCGAACACGCGCAAAAAAAACTTGCAAACCAAGTTTGCGCCGGTTAATCTCAGCTCTCAGGTGTTATCCATTCGTGAGACATCTACGGGCCTGTTCGGCGTGTTCTGGCGACATTTCTTGCGCTCAATGTCTGTCTAATAGAGTTGTTTAGACTCCGTCCCGTCTCTGATATCGCATTAATCCCACAGGCAAATTGTCTGCGGCGAATTTCGGTATTTTGTGAAGGAGCTTCTCATGTCTCGGCGCAGAAACCAGGGATTCACTCTTATTGAGTTGTTAGTCGTGATCGCCATTATTGCCGTCTTGATCGCACTTCTCCTGCCAGCGGTGCAGCAGGCCCGGGAGGCGGCCCGTCGATCTCAGTGCAAGAATAATGTCAAACAGATCGGATTGGCGCTGCACAACTACCACGACGTCCACTCTGTTTTTCCGGCTGGGGTGACGAATGGGCCGACGAACAATTCGGGGGGAGCCCCGATGTATATTATGATGCTGCCGTTTTTAGATCAGGGTTCGCTTTACAATAAGTTCAATTTCAGTTTGAACGCGGGGGACACTTACTCGGCACTCTTTCAGCCCTTGGTCAATACGATCATTCCGTCCTTCAATTGCCCATCCTCAACGGCAGCGCTGAACTACACTGTCTACGGGGGCAACACAGTGTGGTATACGCAACTGGGAATGACCGAGTACTTAGGGATCGCCGGATCGGATCAAGGACCCAGCATCGTCTCTGCAGCTGGTGGTCCGATGTCCGCCAATGGCTGTTTCACGTACACGGCACGCTGGGGCGGCGCCGCGAAAATTTCGACAGCCCAAATTACGGACGGTATGTCGAACACGGCGGGCGTCGGCGAATTCTCCGGGCTCACCAAAGGGCAGCAGTATTATGCGGGCAATGGTCGCGGCGATGATGCTGAGCCCTGGTGCCTCGGTGAAGAATACGGCTGGCAATACGCCGTGAGGACCGTGACGGTCGCTCCCAACTCCGCGTGGTTCTACAACTCGGCGATGGTGAAGCCCGGTTATTCGCCCACACCCGTCACCGGTCGTTTGAACGATGCGGCCCTGCACAGTATGCATATAGGAGGAATTCACGTCCTGATGATGGACGGCGCGGTCCGGTTCATTTCAGAGAACATTTACCTGGGAACGTTCAAGAATCTGGCTGACAAGGCGGACGGTAACGTCTTGGGCGAGTTCTAAGCATTTGGTGCGGGCCCTCCAACCCGAACGGTACTCATCGTTTTACGCGCTGTTGCCGGTGCCGCTTGCGTCCTTGTCCGATTGATTCTCTCCAATTTCCAAGAAGGTGAATGTTCGTATGTCAGCGCTGCGTCCGATTCCGGTTTTCCCGGTGATATTATTGCTGCTCGCCTGCGGTCTATGGGGTTGTGGTAGCGCGAAGTCGCGCAACTTGCCGAAGTCGCCCGTGGCAGGGGAAGTCACATTTAATGGACAGCACCTTCCGGATGGCCAAATCGTTTTCGTCCATGAGTCAGGGGACATGGCCTCGGCGAACTTTAAGGGCGATGGAAAATATACCGCCTCCGTTGCCCAAGGGAAAAATCAGGTGATGGTCAAGTCAGTCGTCATCACTGGTGGCCAGGAAGGGCCCAATCGTGCCCGCAGCATGGAAATCCAGACGAGCCGGATCCCAGAGAAGTACCTGACCCCGGCACTTTCTGGATTGGAATGCGTCGTCACGGCCGGCAAGAATGAGTACAACGTCGCGCTGAAGTCGAAGTAGTGCTCAGAGCGTTTCACAGATTGGTGTCGCGAAATCTTGTCAGAGTTCCGCCCTGAAGTCTGGAGATTAACGCGGAACCCTGGCGAGATTCCGCTACAGAGATTCTGATCCCCTCCAGTGGCGAATTCACAGGTAGTGAAGTCTGCGACTTGACGAGCACGTCGAGGGCCTTAAAAGTCCATCGTTATGCCGCTTTGGGGAAGAGAAACGGGCGAGTTCACCAGTTGTCGTGAATGAGGCCATTGTCGCTCCTCACATCTGAAATTCTTCCAAGTCCCCTGAGCTATTTCTTGAGGTCGAAGCTGTAATCGTTTGCGGTATCCACGATGTCGGCCTTTAGGGGACTGGTGTCCATTTTGCGGAACTTTTCGGGGATATTCGCGAATTCCTTCGGCGGCGGCGGGCCCTTGCCGGGTTCTGTGGGGGCGACAATGACAATCGGTGGAGTCACCGTCACGATGTAACTACCCTCGGCGACATTGGGAATCTCGGCGACTCCCGAGCCGTTCAATGCCCCGCCTCCACCTTCGCCCGTCGTGGTGCTCTGCAGGTTGACTTGCCCTTCGGTCACCGGAGTGCCGTCGAATGTAACGGTGACCGCAACCTTGCCTCTGGGTTTTTCCTCGGTTCCCCCGCAACCTCCCAGAGTCATTGCGGACAGAATGAGCAGGAGCCTCGGAAGAGAGTGGACGAAACTTACGTGCGGGATGATCATGAATCGGACCTTCGGTGGACTGCGGTGCGCGGACTGAGCGAAAAAGAACCCTGGTCGTCAGGACCAAGGTTCTCTGGAATCGAAGAACATTAGGAAGCAGACGTTAGTATTCGCCGATGACGGCACCGTCGTCCACGACGCACAGTTGACCCAGGGTGTTGAAATTCACGTTGTCCGAGATAAATCGAACCGAACCGTCTGCCAGCACAGCATGGACTCCGCCGACGTGCTGCGAACTGAGCGTCGTGTTGAACGAGTATTGGCTGGAGGCCGGTCCGGCAGCACCGGATGTCTTAAATGCATTCGGCGAGTAGCGCACCGTCGTGATCCCACCGGGATACACGAAGCCGCCCGCGGACAAGGGCAGGGTCGCCCCGGCTGTCCAGGCGGCCGGCGGATTGCCGATGCTGAACCAGGCACCCAGTGCATTGGCCGAGTTGTCGGCGTTGTTGGTCAGACCGGACTGTTCGGCCACCACGATGGTATTAGACGAGCCATCGGTGATATCCCGGATGCTCTTGCTGACAAACGGGACCAGGAGCCCGTTGTTGCAACTGCTGGATGACGATGCCATCACGTCGCCGGTGCACACCGTGGTTCGGCCCGCCGGATCCGGAGTGGCTCCGCTGATTCCCGCATAATGAATGGTCATGCTCTCTCGGCTGTTGCCGGAGACATTCGTGAAGCTCGCGTTGGTGCTGGACGGGCACGTATAGAGCGGAAGGTACAATCCGCGGAATACCGCGTTGCCCGAGAATCCCCACGGGGGGCCTGCAGGCGAGTGAGCCCAGAACCCACCCGTGTTGACGGTCGCCGTGTTATACAACGGCGCCTGATCGAGATAGGGCAGCAGAAATACGCGCCAGTTTGGTCGATCATCGCGGTAAACCCCCATCGGGAATACCTTCAGCGTATCATGATAGTTGTGCAACGCCAGTCCCAACTGCTTCATGTTATTCTTACATTGCGAGCGGCGTGCCGCCTCGCGCGCCTGTTGCACGGCCGGCAGCAGCAAAGCAATCAATACCGCAATAATCGCGATCACAACCAACAGCTCAATGAGCGTGAAACCCTTCCGCAAGCGCATTACATTCTCTCCCCGGTGAGCGACAACAACTTCGTGAGAAGTCCCTTACAAAATAAAAAACAGCGTTGATTGCCGTTTCAGCGATCAACACCCGCAAAATCAATGGTCTGGCACCGTCGGTGCCAGACCAAGTGAAAACCCTGCAGTAGCAGTTGACATGCCATCGCTGATTGATTGTGCTCGACGGGAAAGGAGATGCTGTGTGTAAGTGGAGCATATACAATATGTTAAAAAAAGCGGGGTTTCGGCCATTGATCAGCCTGTCCGATGAGGCGCGATGCCAATTTCAGCAGCGCGTGCCCGATATCGTGCGAGTCCACGAAATGCTTTGTGTTTCTTGGACTTTGCTTTCAAGTTAATTTCCCGCAAGATCTTGCGACATGCAGATGAGCCGTCAATGGACAAAATGGAGAGTCAAAAAAGGAGATTGCGGCCGCCAGAGAGCAGAAGATGCAAATTCCGCAGGCAGGACGCGGGATGATGAAGATGTGTGGATCGTCCGGCCTCATCATTCGCAGTGTGGACTCTGAATACCGCGCCTTTGCATGCTGATCTTGGGGCGACACTCCCCGCGTTATCCTATTTGTTGAGGAGCAATGCCGAGCCGTCGGCTCATGTGACGAGTCGCCCCGTTTCAGTCTGGCGTGCTGGGAATGCGTTCATCGGCTATGATCCTTGTGGTTTGGCCACGCCTTCCTGTTTCACAGACCAGAGACCCGTTTCGGGAGAACATCATGACATCCACTTGCCTTCACGGATCGACCAAGGCCTTCAGCGAGTTTTGTTATGGAGTGATGGTCTGTTGCGTGCTCACCTGGTTTCTGACAACGTCGACTGCTGCGGAAGAACCTCGTTCTCCGCAGGTACGGGATTGGCCGCAGAAGGTGGTCGTCACCGTGGGCGATATTCGAACTCGCATTGACGGACCGAAATTGTGGACGCTCAGCGGGATCGATTATCAGGGCAAGATGGTGGCGACCGAGGACAGTGCCTATGGAACGGTCCTCACCATCCGCGGAGTCGGACATCTGGGCACGGCTCATTTTCTCGACGTACCAGGGAAGCCGGGCCAGGTGGAAAAAGAAGATGTGACACACTTAAAGCTATTAGTGGACGATAAACCGGTAAGTCCATTCACGCCGGAAATGAATCTCGCCGGTAGTTCGTTTCTCATGGAACGAAAATCGAAAATCCGCGCGTTGGATCTGGAGACAACAGTTTCCATTCGCGACGGAGTGCTCATCGAGACTGCACGGTTTCATACCACCGGCCCCATCGATCTGCGAGTCGGCTATCCGTGGATGTATGCCTGGACGCCGCAAGCGACCGCGTATGTTTTCGGCGACGAACAAGGCATTCAGAAACGCGGCCAGTTTCTCAAGTCGGGCAAGTCCACCTCCATGGTGGTCAAGGATGCCAATTGGATGGCCGTGTTCAACCCCACTACAGGCAAGGGGAGTGTCTGCTGCTACCTGAAGCATCCGCCGGGCGACGCCTGGTTCTTGTTGGTCGACGCCCCGGCCATCTATCGAAAAATCTGCGCCTACACGCTGGAAGACAAGATCCTCCCCAAGGATTTTCATGGCACCTATCAATCGGCTGTGGGATTCTTCTCAGCCACCGAAGCCGATTGGGAAGAACGAGCCCGGCAGCGTGCTTCCGAGTTGCGATCTTCGCAATTGAAACAATAATGATCTTCAGGCCGATCGGCCACTGGGGAACGCTATGGTCAGAGGGTCCTGACGACTTATCTTCCTTCAAGGGGATGTTGGGTTCTTCTGCAGATTCCGACGAGCCTTTTCGGCGGCTTGCGTATCCGGATACCGCCGAACGATTTCTCTCAGCGTGGAAATTGCCTTTTCTTTTTTTCCGTCGCTGGCGAAATCTTTCGCATCGTTAAACATCTCGTCTGCCAGCTCTTCGTCATCTCCCAATTGATCGATCTCAGAGATCGTCGACTCATCCGGCAAGTCTACGTCAGATTCCGATGGTGCCGGATAACGAGCCGGGGTGGGCAGCGGAGGCGGCTTGTTGTTCGTTGAGGTTCCTTGGGCTGGACGAAATGTGGTCTCAAGTTGCGTTCGAGCGTTAATAATCGCGTCGACAATTGCAGCACCGCTGAGCAGCACTGCTGCAATCAGAAATACAATAAACGCTTCAATCTCGTGAATCGCGCTTTTCGCTGCCGACAAGATTAGCATTCCGAACAACATCGCGCCGGCGCAGAGGACAAACAGAAGTATTCGCATCGGATGTGAGTCTTTGCGCTAGCAGACGGTAAGCACGGACGGTCGCCCGGATTTCACGACACGCTTATCAATATGGAATCTACCTCACTTTTGTGATCACGTCAAATGTCCACGCAGCGAATTGAAATGGGGCCGATCCCGATGTTGAAAACCAGTAACGGACCTGTCCTCTGGTCTGTGCTTAAGTGACTCGTTCTGCAAAAGGAATGTAGTCGGCTCGTGCTCCCGCAGACCTCGATCCACAGCATCTGGACAAATTGATTGAGATCGGCGGGAAGACTGAAGCGTTTGAGAGCTTGAGACCCCGGCTGGAATCTCGTAACCTGATGGCAGTTGCCGAAACGATTGCTCTTCTAACGATGTTTTCGGCGCGCGCTCCGTCTCGACACATTTCACGACAATCGGGCAAACATCTGAGGACGTCATCATGGCTGTTCGTTATCGCACTTCGCTGTTCGCCTTTCTGGTGGGATTCTCGCTCTGGTCATTGCTGGCGCCGAACGTGTTTGCGGCCGATGGTGAGATGCTCACCTGGAACGACACCACGGGCAAGTTCAAAATCAAAGGCAAATTCCTATCGCTCGA
>JAQGHS010000648.1 GCA_028291605.1 Planctomycetaceae bacterium
AAACTGGAAATCGATGGCTGATCGGTTTCAGAATCTCTCTAGCTGAATCTCGAGAGAGTTCCGCGGTAGTCTCCAGACTTACGACGCGGAACTCTTACGAGATTACGCTACGCCAATCATGGAAACGCTCTAGAACTCGCCGATGGTATTGCCGTCGGAGATCCAGGCGAGATTCTGCCAGGTCACTGCGTAGATGTTGTTGGAGGCAAAGCGGACGGCTCCGTCGCCCATGAGGATGTGTACTCCCCCGACATGGCGGCTGCGGGGCGAGGAGTAGTTGGCTTGTTGTGCGGGGTCGGACGCGGAGACTCCGGTGCAGGGCAGATTCTGCGTCGGAAGATTGTACACGGGGCTCGCCGCGCAAAAGTTTAATGTGGCTTCGGTGTAAGTAATCGAATTGTCGGGAGCAGAGGAATTGGGGGTATTGGTGACGAAGAGAAATTGCATCCCGGCACGATTCGACCAGTAGCCTCCGCGCCAGTCATCCGAGGACACTCCCCGCAGGTACTCGGCCATCACCATCGTGTTGGACGTGCCGTCTGTCAGATCGGAAATCTTAGCACCACGATTGATGCCAAACGCCGCGCGAGTGGTGGAAAATGTGCCGTTGAGGGCATCTGTTTCGACGTCGCCATCTTTCAGGCCGGTAAACATGCCGAGGTAATTCGAGGCGCTCGCTTTGCCGGTCATGCGCGAGGCGCCTGTCGTTTTGATGTTCGGTCCGGTGTCGCTGGGGCAGAGCAGGACGGGAATGATGGAATCGGCCATGCCGACCGACCATCCCGCGGTCGAATTCACGAGGAGATTGAAATTGAGCTTGTTGTAATCGGGAGCGCGATCCAGGTAGGGATACAAGTAGTGCAACAGGTAGGGCCATTCCGGGCCGTTCGGGGCGGTGCCGGCTCCAAACCGTTTTCCGTTGAGGGTCAGGGTTCCGATGGCGAACTGTTTGAAGGAATCATGGTAGTTGTGGAGCGCCAGGCCCAACTGCTTGAGGCTGCTCTTACATTGGGTCCTCCGCGCGGCTTCGCGGGCTTGCTGCACGGCGGGCAGCAGCAGCGCGATCAATACGGCGATGATGGCGATGACCACGAGGAGTTCAATCAGGGTAAAAGCTTTGCGCGGCGGGTGGTTGCGAGGTGATCCGATGGTGGGGGAATCCAGGATAGAGGCTCCTCTGAAAAACGGTATGACTAAAAAGCGGTATCAATCTCGTTCAGGTATTCTTGATCGCGCCTGAGTTTGGTTTCAGGACGATAATTTCGGTGAAGTCCCATTTCCGGGCCAGTCGTGGTTGAAACGCATAACGAACGCCTTGTGCGTGTCACTCGTTTCTAACCATGGTGAACGCGGTTGTCCAGACCAGCGACGTCGCGGGCGGCACAGGATGTTGAATGATCATGTCGGTGACACAGGTTCAAAAAACGTTTGCCACCCTGCGTGGGTTTTATTCATGGACGGCGTTTGAAGATCACCGCTGCGAATTCTCCTGCTACGCCTCCTTGTGCGACGTCCTGAAACACGACGTCGTAGCGTTCTACCAGGAATTGACTGATTCGCCAGCCGAATTCTGGCGATCCAAAATTGCCGCGGCCGTGGAGTGACATGTCCATGGTCACGACGACCGCATAATCCGGGGCGGCAGCGATCACTGTGTCGGCGATCCGATTTTCGCCGCCGTGGACGTCGGACTCCCAGGGATTAAACATGATGTAAGGAGTCGGATTGCGACTCCGCAGCAAGTAATTGAACATGACTCCGTTGGGGAACACGATGAGTGTCTCGTCAGCCTGCAGATGTTTCCGCAGGTAGTCGAGCGCATTCATGGTCGGAAGGGTTCTCGAGTCTTGACGCGGTTCGGCGTAATACAGGTCTCCCTTGTTTCCGATCGGTGCGCGCTTTGCCTTGTCAATTCGTATCCAGCTCAAGGCGAGCGTCAGCGCGCAGGCTGTCAGCAGGCCCAGGGCAATCGCCTGAAAGCAGCGTCCCGTCCGTCCCTGGCCTTGCAGCCTGACTGGAATCGTATGCAGAGCGACGTGAATCAGCACGAGAGTCCCGGGCATCGCCAGCACGAATCCATAGTGATCCCAGGCCACATTCAACAGCATCTTGGGCAACAGACCGAGGCCGTAGATCGCCATCAGCAACAGCATCGTCGTCGACGCGTCCGAATCGCGCAGTGCATTTCGCAGAGTGAACACAATCACGGGAACCAGCAACAGTGGCAAACAGGTCGGGACGGCCTGCCAGTCAGGAAACGACACGAGCACCATGCCGCAGAAGGCCACCGTGAGGCCTGACACGGGAGCCCAGATATGGTCTCGTTTTAGTCGCCCCAGAATGTGCTCGGCGACATAGCCGGTAATCACCGCCGCCAGCACGATGACTGTCATCAACAGCATCTCAATGAAGCTCTCGGCGGGGCGATCGGAACCAGCGACAGCGCGGTAAAAACCGGTACTCGTCGACAATTCGGGAGACAGAGCGATTCGATATTGGGTGAATGTCTGCCGCAGGGAATCGGTCCAACCGAGCGAGCCAGCGAGAGCGCTGACGGCAATCGCGATCGGGAGGACGGCCGCGGCGGCGACGATGCCCGACCAATATACGACATTTCGCAGGCGGGGCATCACATTGGAGGTGGCAGTCGTTGAAGGCGCAGGGGCGTCGTCACGCGCCAGCTTGACCGTTTGGAATGCGAACACGGGCAGTGCGGCGGCTGTGGTTAAACAGGCTGCGAGGGTCATCTCAATCTTGGTTAAGAACAGCAGGCCTAATGCGATACCGGATGCCGCGAGCCACGCCATGCGGCGGGTACTGCCGAACTTGGCGAGACAGAGCAAATTGACCAGCCCCAGTATCAATCCGTGCGTGATATCGTGCCGGTACGGGCAGACGTAGTTGTAGTTTCCAATCAGGCTGTACTGGCCGAATGCGAACACAGCCAGAAAAAATAGGCCGGCGTACGTTGCGGACCAGCGAGTGCCGCACTGCCGAAAAATGAAATACAGCATCGCGACGACACCGGCGAGCAACATCAGATTCACGGCAATCAGCGTCGTGAGCGAGACGCCGAACAGCCGGAACAACAAGGCGTTGAAATACTGTGACAGCGGGCCAGTCACCCAAGCGACATCTCGATACAGAACGTCACCGACCGACAGGCGCCAGGGGACATATAATTCCTGTCCGAAGTCGACGAGAAGGTCAGGCCAGGTGCGCCAGCTCACAATGGTTAACAGGACGAACGCCGCGCTCAGCGATCCCGCGCAAATCCATTCATGCGTGAGCTCGCGGCGCCGCTTGTGAGAATCGAGGGGAAGGGGGGCTGGCATATCACGGTCACTCGGGTGGAGACGAAGTGTCCGCCGTGGCTGCCGGGTGGGACGTGGAGGAGGGGAACGAGAGGGGTGGATTGCCGTCGTCACGAGCTTCAGGGCCCGCCGACGTGGTGGCCAGCCATTGGGCATAGATTTCGACCGTGCCGCCTCGTCGGAACAGCGCCTCGACGAGCATCGCCAGGGTTGCAAACGGCAGCAGGACACTCGCACCAACCAGCGACAGCACCGCTTGCACAGGAAACCTGGCCCAGGGGCGATCGACATCGCGAGCACTGGGCCTTCTGAGCATGTCATACAACAGATTGGATTTCAGACCCGCACGGTTTAACAGACTTTGAATCCAGCCATAGATATTCTGCTCGGCGGAGAAATGATTGACCTCGGCGATATGGAAGCCAAGGGTTGTCAACTGAGTTGTCAACCAATGGGCGGAATAATGCACATAGTGCCGGGGCAAATCGAGGTGGAACCAGTGATAGCGCGACCAGGCGGCCTGCCAGCTCTCTAAATTCGGCACGGCAATTACCAGCATTCCGCCCGGTCGCAGCATGCGTCGCACCTCAGTCAAGGTTTGCGAAGTTGCGGGGATGTGTTCGAGCACATGCCAGAGATAGATGGCATCAAAGCTGGCGTCCTCATATTGGGCACCGTCAAACGGTCCAATCGTCACTTCCAGCGAGAGGATTTCGCGCGCATGTCTGGCAGCCGTTTCGTTGAGCTCCGTGCCGCGGCAAGTCCATCCCTGCTGCCTGAGCGCCTGCAGAAAGTGTCCCCGGCCGCAGCCAATATCCAGAACCGTTCCCGGATCAGGATGCAATTGTCGCAGGCGCGCCGCACGCCGGCGTCGGAAATACCCGACCAGAGTCTCAAACAGGCGATTGAACCGTAAATTGCCCGCACCGTAATACGCTTGAGAATAGTAAGCCGCAATTTTCTCAGACGAAAGTTGCGGCGCGGTATACGCCAAATCGCATGCGGCACAGCGTCGCAAGAAAAACCCAGTAGCCGATGTGTTCGGCCAGATTGCGGTGAATCGACGGTCGCCGCACCAGGGACAGGCTGCCTCGATCAAATCTGGACTCAACTGCGCGGATGAATTCTCAAAGGTCGCAACCTTAGCAACAGTCTCCATAATGGGGTGTCGACCTCAGATTTCCGTCAAATCGCTTTCGAGCAACGAACTGCATCAGACATAAGTCTGCTGTGTCTTGATCTTCAGGGCCGACAATTTCCGGCGACAAGCGTGTCGCCACAGGTCGCCCCATCGGTTGTAAGGCGAACTGCGTACCCCTGTCAATCGGTGGCCGTCATCCGACAACAGCGAGAAGGGATGCCCCATTTCGAAATTGCATTCTGACTGCCAGATGGCACAGGTTCAGACACCCTGTGCCACATGCCGATGTCCGCTACGAGGGGATCTTCCAGGCCACGCCGACAGCTGCCGTCGATCCATAGGCCCGGAAGTGCATGGTCCAATGGCCGCCTGACCCTCGTTTGAGAACGCCGGTTCGAGTGACGGTGGTCCCGTCTTCTGTTGTCAGGGCGAGGAACAGGTTGCCTTTCGGCGTCACCGATCCCGCCACTGTCAGCGGCGTGGCTGAACCGCTGGGACTGGTGCCCCAGAAGTAGCCGTTGCGATAGCCGTCGACCTGGAATTCCACACCGGGCTGACCTTGGCAGCCGGTGGTCGGAGGGGCGAAGAGTTCCGTATCGGTCAGGGCCCAGCGAGTCCCCTCGAGCCAGCGGAATTCGGCGTTGTGCAACGACTCATTGTCCGGCAGCACCGCCGGGGGTGGCGTCCCACCGTTCGGCAGCTTAGACATGTACGCCCAATGAGTGACATACGGTGTGACCCCGGTCGCCATCTGCATGGTGATCCGCCAGGCGTGATCCACAAACTGCATTTCGCCGACGCCCGTCACCAGCGGGTCCCCAGTTTCGAGCGAACTGAACTCAATGCGGACCTTTCCCTCTCGCGTGACGATCCCGGCCATGGAATACGTCGTCGACTCACCCGTTTGTAATCCGAGCAGCGTGGGCTTGGAAAACGTCACGGTGTTCTCGCCGGAAAAGACCCCATTTTCGGCGCTGGTGATGTGAAATATCGTCTGGTCGGCAATCGGTATCAGTTCCAGAGGGTTCGGGCTCACATAATAGGCCAGGAGATTGGCCGCCGGAACATACCAGTCACCGAGCACCACCTTGTCCCAGCGCCCGCTGGGCTGCAGATCCCTTTCGTGCCTCCCCGAATCTCCTTCGTTGTTTTGCAGGGCCCGAGCGACGTCGGCCGGGTTCCAGTCCGCACGCTCCACCCACCTCGGCACATCGAGCAACAGGGGAGACGCACTCGGGAGATCGCGGCTCTCGAACCGTTCGATCGCGTCGATCGCGACTCGCGGGCGGATCGCTTTCCGATTCTGCCGGAAAAGCCAGGACTTTGGAATAAAGGAGTTAAGCATGGCTCGTCACCAATGGGGTCGATGGAGGGAGTGCGTCACGGCGGCGGTTCATACGTGATCGGCCGAGGAGCCACGCGATCGTAGAGTTATGCGCCAACGCGTTGCCGAAATGAGTTCGCATCGCGGGACGCACGCACCGTGACGGTTCTTCCGCTGGGTGGAACAGGTTCTTTGAATCTGCGCAAGCCAGCAGTGCCGAGACTCACGCCAGGATGAGGCGGAGCTTTGAATTCAGTCCTGGCAAGGACGGCAGATCGTAGCCGTAGGCGTGATCCCACGGACCGAGACTTTGTGAGCGGAATGGCGCTAGCCACCGGTTCTTCGCGTCGACTTCCCTGGAAGAACCGGCGGCTAGCGCCGTGCCGCTCACGAAGAAAAGTAAAACGCGCCCGCTTCAATCACTCTGCACCGGCGTGATGCGTCCAGTCGAACAATCGACCGCGCTGCGCTTTCAGCGTCGCCCGATCGACCTCAGCGTCACTGTCAAGCAATGTGATCCAACTTAGAAGCGACTCGACGATTGCCGCAGGAAGTTCAAACTTGCCCTTGTGGAAGTGTCGGTCCATGTCGCAATAAAATGGCCACATCGCTTCCGACAAATAATTCGCCGTATAGTCATCAGGCGCGTCTGAATTGAACAGAATGTCGTCTAACTGCAGGCTATCAATCTCGCATCGCAGATACCTCAGTATGGCTCGCGTGACGATTTCGCGTTGCTCTCGATTGACACTCATCGTTGCACGCTTAATGCGAGTCTGCGACAGCCAGAGCCAGCTGCGATTTCTCATGCGCCAATCTGAGTCTGGTTCGGCGTTCGTCTGCCGCTTGCTGATGGGCATTGCACGCAGTCGTGAATATCGCTCCTTCGGGACCCGGCATCACCGAGCAACCACAGGCTTTTATGTGGCCACCAGTCGTCACAAACGCCCAGGCCTGCGTCATGATGACGGGTATCAACACCACCGCAGCGCTGTGCAAAATGAAATCGACGATTCGAGTCATGACCGACTCCAGAAATGAACGAAGTTCACTCCGCACAGAGTAAGCAGCGCCATGCAGTCCGTCAACACGATTCCTCAGTGATTATACTTAGACATCGAGTCTGGGATGTGATCGTGCCGCAGGGTGGCACAGGCTTTCAAATTTGTGTGAGCGAAGCAATTGCGAATTTGCTGGTTGCGCGCGACACTAGCAGGGATCTTGCTCATACTCACATGATGCGTCGCTCCTGCGCCCAAACCCATTCCACTCGACAAGAGCGAACCCCATGCCCGCCGACTATGCCAACACGCTCGGGGTTGTCCAGAAAGCCATCGCGCTAGCGATGCCCCACGCCCTGGCCTGGGCCGAAGTTGCCGCTCACCTCAACTCTGGTAGAGAAGGTACACCACTGCAATTGCCGGATTTGAATTTGGAAGATGAACTCCGACATATCGAGACATGGTTATTAGAGACCCTTGTGACGAAGCCACCTGCGCGCACCATCCGCGGGCTGCGTTTTGGACTCTTTCATCCCGAATTGAATGGCCGCCCCAGTTGCGATCTCTACCTTGCCGGAAGCCGCTCATTTGACGCCGACAGCGGCGCGTGGGGATACGACCAGGACTATCGAGCCCCCACCGAACCACGGTCCCGCGCTTTGGACGCTCTCTATTTGATCGCGTCCGACGACCAACACCAGGCCGACGGAGCCGTCGTGCACCTCTGCCTGTGGTTTGCCCTGCTGGCCATCGCCGAGTTATGCCGGCGACATTCTGCGGCCATCCGTGGGACCGCCGCGCGCCGGGGCATCGGTGTGGGCTTCGACAGCGGAGACTTGATCATCGTGGGTGTCCACTCGGCCTCGGGCTTCAAGCCGCAACCGCTCGAAAAGCCGACCCGCAAGCCCAAACGTCCGAAGTTGCCGGCGGGCGAATACTTCCACATCGAAGGAGGCCGCGACGTCCTCCTCTGCAACTGCACCGACGAGTCACTGTCGCGAGACCTGTTTCAATGTGCCGGCCCGATCGCGCCGATCTCGTTGACCGCGACGATCCACGCGGATTGGCCCAATCAACGTGGCACCTTCGGCACGATCTACCCATTCTGCTGCGAGATCATCCCGGCCACGATCGCGCAGCACATCGCAGACACCTTTCCAGACGAAGTGCAATTCCATCCACTAGCAATCGTGGGCCGCCCGGAAGCATGGTGCGTCCTGAAAGTCTTAAACTGCGTGCAGTGCTACAACCACGAAGTCACTCAGCGAGAAAGCCGACTCACCCTCTCACGAGCCCCAATCGCCGATCACAACTTCTTCTTCGTTTACGGCTACTATGAATACAAAGCCGTATTTGTGAGCCGCCGCGCAGCCCAACTGCTGATCGATCAGGGAGTCACGGGGATCGAGTTTCGCCGGATCGAGATGTGTTGATTCGCCGTTCGTCTTGTAACCGCCCGAGCGTGAGCAGCAAATGGACGCGACAAGTCAACCGATTACTCCACCACCCTTTAGCGGTGGTCGACTTCTGGCTCTGACTTTTTCAACCTTCCAGCCGGCGGCATCAGCGCTATAGAAGTATGGCACCTGCAAGACAGCCCCCAGCTTCTGCATGAGTTGGGCGGCTCCCACGAAATCGCTGGTGAGCAAAATCGGAAGGCGATCATAGGTACCGAGCTCCGCTGGTGCGACAACAATCAGGCCCTGAACGGCCCAGGTGATTATGTTGTCACGCGAGTTGCCTGCAACAAATCTCCACGGGCAAAGCTGTACCGCGACGACCTCGTCACGCGGGATCAATCGCTTTTGCCTCTCCTCACCCCCCGCGAAAATCCGGCTGATTCCCGCTGCCAGATCGGGCTGCACATTCTGGGGGCCGACACTGGAATCGAGCTCGAGATCTGTCCCGTCGCCAGGGATCGACAACTTCGGAAGTCGGCGGAAGCTGGCACTCAACATCATGCCCATCAGCGTGAAACAGGTGCCACCACAGAGCAACGTGGCCAAGCTCGCGCAGGTGCCAGCCAGGATCCACCCGAGCGTCCCATGCCAGAACCAGGTTAATATGCCACTGACCAGTAAGAGAAATGGAATGCCAAATCCGAATAGAAATCGTTTGTCATTGCGCCAAATCGAATCCGCCGGTCGAAATTCCCAGCCCCGGTCGTGCTCTACCAGTTCATGAGTCAGCCGACCATGCACCGTTGAACCCTCCTGTAAGATGGGCTCGTGGATGAGATCGGGAAGAGTCTCGGCCGTCGCATGAAGAATACGCACTGGCCACATTTTGATGCTGACGGCCCAAATCACCATCCAGCACCCGTTGACCACGATCGCTCCGGCTAACAATTGCCCCGCCCAGAGCGGCATCCCAGGCACTGCTCCACGTGCAATCTGCACGCAAGCACTGCCGCCAACCAGCAGAAACACTATAACGATCAAGTACACAAACCAGAGACCCGGCCGCGCGACTTCAGACTCCGTTTCCTGCCAATTCGTTTTGATGGTCATCGTATTGCCTGCGGACATATTGTCCCCAAAAATGGAAGTAGTTCGACCATCAATCAACGGCAATCTCACGGCGTCAAGAAAAATCATTTCCCCAAAGGGCATAAACTCCATCGTCCAGGGTCGCCGAGTACTCACGGCGCAGCCGATGGACGGAATACGAGATGAGGTTATCGCCGATGCAGATGTTGTGCCACTTTCGGATGGGTAATCCGAGCTCCCTGTGATACTATTTGTTGGCCTTCCAGCAAGTCGTGCCGTCGGAAATTCAGTAAGATGGCCCCAGACTACCGCGGTTGATAAACGTGATTTGCAGACCACGTTGAAAAGCACCTCGACACCCATTTATCGTCCTGAGAGGGATACAGCCGACATGAATGCGAAGTCGTTTGAATTGGATTGCTGCAAACTGGCAGTAGTCCTGTTAGCTCTGTTTGGATTTCATAACGCACTTTTCGCCCAGGCAGCCCAGGTCGACTCGGCCGCAACGATCCGTCTGTTGCCACAACCTGCCGATAAGAAAATTCTGATCGTCGATGAGCATCAATCAGAAGTTGTGACGGCGACCGCCGCGTGTGACCGACTCGGTATCAAATGTGATGTGATCCCCGAATTCGAGCTCAGCGTCAAAGAGTTTGGCGGGTATCACACCGTTTTCTTTGGTACGAACGAAGTCAATGCGTTTGGCACCGCTGAGGGCAAAAAGCCAGCCGCATTGGCCCCTTTGGAGCAGTTTGTCCGAAAAGGCGGGCACCTGATCATTATGGGGTCGTTTAATGCACAAAATACAGAACATCTTAAGGTGTTCGGTATTCAGACCGGAGTCATCGAAGGGTTTGTGTCCGCGCCCACTCCAGCTACCAATCTGTTCTTCAAGGGTTCCGAAGATTTGCTTCCGAAAGACAACAAGCTGCGGAGCTACGGTCATTTTTCCGTGACCGTTCCGCATGTCGCGCTGATCAACCGGGCTGACAAACCTGCGGGCCCCCTGTTGGCGACTTTGGAGTATCACTCAGGTCGAGTTACCTATTGTGTCGTGGAGCCATTCCATTCGGGCGAGCAATGGCTGATCGCGGCGTTGCTGAACTGGGCCCACCGAGGGAGCCCGACACCTCAGCAATTGCCGGCCGCGGCTGCCACGCGCCAGGATGTTCCGGATGCGGAGGCTCGAAAGGATGCCGAATCGCAGCTCCGCGAGCTCTTCAAGAAAGATTATGCCAAGGCGACTCAACCCGCTGGCAAGCTGGCGTTAGCCAAAGCGTTGATGGCAATCGATTTCTCTGCTGAGAAGGATCCCGCAATTCCGTATGTGGCACTCGAAGGGGTGCGAGTCAATGCCGCTGCCGCGGGTGAACTGCCACTCGCCATGAAAGCAGTGCGCGTCCTAGGCGACACATATCAGATGAAGGTCGTTGAGCTGAAGCTCGAGACATTGGGGATGGCTGGGAAGTCGATTCGAGACAAAGCGAACCTGTCTCAGGCCAGCCGCGTCGGCTTGGACATCGCCGCCGAGATGATCCGCGAAGACAACTATGCAATTGCGTCGCAGGCGATCGTGATTGCGAAGTCACTGGCACTGAAGGCCCAGGACAAGCAATTGCAGTCGTTGATCACGTACTATGACAAGCGAGTCAAATCCCTGTCTCGTGAATTCAAGAAAATTGAGTCCGACGCGATCCTCGCGAAGAAAGACTCAACGAACAAGTCGGCCTGCACGCAATTGGGCAAGTTCGAGTGTTTCTTAAAAGGAGATTGGGAAGCAGGGTTATCGCATCTGCAATCAGGTCAGGATGGAATCCTGCGGGATGTGGCCAGCTTGGATTTGGCCAATCCCACTGACCCGAGTGCCCAGGTCGCTCTGGCTGATAGATGGCGAGCGACTGGAGAGTTATTGCCGGCGGACCAACAGGCGATTGTGCAACGGCACGCTGCCGCGTGGTATTATCGAGCATTGCCAGGTCTGAGTGGCCTCGAGAAGGTCACTGTCCAAAAACAGATCGATAAGATTCCGTCACCGGCCGCCCAGATGGTGTTTCGCATCAAGGGGCACGATCATTTCCTCACGATGGACGTCACGCCTCAGCGGATCCGCTGTGAATTGCAAAACACAGCGCCGCCTGACGCCATCGTGATCAACGAGATGGTGTGGGACGTCGCGACCCAGAATCCACTGATGAACGAAGGCGGGACCAAATTCCTCATGGAAGAGGTCAATATTCATACGGCAAAAATAGTGCAATCTCAAGGTCGCGGGAAGATTCAACTGGACCCGACAGCCGAGGGATTCAAGATCACGCTCGACGATCCCGCGAACGACAAGGCCGACTATGAAATTCGCGTGACCTTTGGGACCGTTAAAGAGAGCAAATGACACCACGGAGGAGCCACCGCAGGGCGGCACCGGTTTTCAAACCTGTGTGAGCGCAGCGAATTAGAGGCACTGAGGTCAGTGACTCCCGCGGAAATGTGCTTTCGCATTAGCGCAGGTGCCCACTATGATCATTTCTGCGTCTGAGCCCATTTGCGGTATTGCGGCGACTTCACAAACTCTTCGAAGAGGCCAATTTCTCGCAGGTCCTTCCACTGGTAGCCGAATTGCTTCTCCAGCACGGTCAAGTACTTGACCGTTTCATCGAAGTTCTGATCACCCAGAGAAACATCGAGACCCGCAGCGTATGCTTCCGAGAGATCGGGCTCCGCCAGAATTGCGGACTCGACCGATTTCCGGGCGTCCGGAAATCTCTTCAATTGAATCAGCAGGTTTGCCTGCATCACCAGCAACATGGCATCGCCACCGACATTCTTGTTTGTCCGTTCCACACATTTCAAGGCGAGATCGAACTGCTTCCGGATAACATGGCTGTCGATCAGGAGAAAATCCAGCGCGATATCATCGGGATGAAACTTGCGAAAATCGTCCAGGCACTCGGCGTATTCCGTTTCTGACACGGCTTGCGCCGCTTTCAGTCGGATCAGGAGCGTATTTTTGTCCTTCTGAAGTGACTCCGGTAGTGCACGATAGATTTTCATCGCGTCAACGAAATTCTGTTTGCGGACGAGATCCAAGAATTTCGTCAATTCATCCATTTTGGCGATCAGCGGCTCCACTTCGGAATCGCCCTTCTCTAAGCTCGTTTTCAACCGTTCTCTCGCCACGGGCAACCAGCTGCGACGGAACGTTTCCGAAAGGCGCTCAGCAGTTAGAAACACAAACATGTCGCTGGCGATGGTCTTACCATCTGGATTGCGATCCAAGAACAACTGGTGGTAATTGACCCCGCTCGCGTTCGACGCTTTAAAACGGAACAGGACATAAGGCTCTTTGCCGTCCACGTTGATCCTCAGGCACTTGTAGGTGCCCCCCTTTTTGATGTCGTCAGCAATTTTGCCAGCTATTCCTCCCGACCCTTTCATTGCCGCGAAACTACCACGTTTGAAATTTTCCCGAGACTTTTTCAGCTCGGCAGACTTTGGAAGCGCGGTCGCCCGGTCAATAATTCCCGACCAGTCGAGCAGACTGTTGTAAGCCTCGACATCGCTTTTTTGGGCCGCGTTCGTCAAGGCATCGGCAAATTCGGAAGCCTCCTCTACGGTGATGGGGGCTGGTTTGGCAGGCTGGGCCACTGCACCAAATTGAGCCGGCAGTCTAGGCAGTTCAAAAACCGCGGCGAATAAGACAAACGACATGGCGATCAGAATCCGCCGTAGTGACTCAGAAGCGTTCACACTTGAATGGGGGACCAAAGCCGGGAACATGGATGCCTCGTAGAATAGATGGAAAAGCAGGTAGGTCGCCGGAATAAACTACGCACGTGAACTCAGTGCGGCAAGGCTCGGGCATCCTTGCTCGGGCGAGACTTTACATCTGTGCTTATCAGCGACGAATAAGACCAGACCGCGAATGAGCTAATCCTGCTACATCCTGGCGCGGGCGCATTCATTTGCTGCTCGTTTTAATCCGCTGTTATTAACAGTCATTCTGGCGTGCGGTACGCAATTGATGCCCCGCCCTGGCGAGACAGACACATTCTGACTAGTGGGAATTGTACGCGACGTGCGTTGAGATTTCGATGTCGTTACCTCGTGGGCGGTGTTGCCCAGTCGTGTTTCCAGGTAGGCGGTTTCCCTCGGTCTAGTCGCGCTTGCTATTTCGGTTGATGGTGACTTTCGACGGTAGAACAGTCATCCCAGCCAAGATCATCAGGTTCAGCCTGACGTGCTCAATCTGCGACGATTTTACAGGAGAATCGCGATTGCTGCTCTGGGTTGCTTCTGTTGTAGCCGCGTTTCGCCAGAACGCGGGCGAGTGACTGCCGAGGCCCGCACTCTGGCGAGATGCGGCTACGACGAATTGACGTTGGTGTTCCGGCACGAATATTGCGTTTCGGTGTCTTATAAGATGCTGCCGAGGTCAGACTTCTCAATGAATCGGACAGCACCAGACGACCGTTCTCCAAGAGTGAGGAAGCCATGCGATTTCAACAATGCAGTCCATTTGTGTCGCGAGCGATGATCGGCGTTATCGCCGCGTTGACGTGTACCACGTCCCTGTTTGCCGTGGATATTGTGGATGATGCGGTGCAGATCGACGAACGAGCCGCTCAGGTTGTGCTGGCCTCGAATACTTTGTGCTGGGAGATGCATCGGTATCACCAGAAGCAGCCCGATTTCACCCCCACGTATCGGTCGGCCAAGCAGATCTGGTCTCAAGCGTTGGAAATCCGGGATGCTCTGCGAGCCGGTCCGGTCGAAACGGCTGCTCTGAACGAGCGTTTGAACGCGATGAGTGATACCTTTCAGCAGGTGGAGGCAACCCTCTCCAAATGGGGAAACGGTGATCGCAGCATGATCCCCAACAACAGCGGCCCGACGCAACGCACGGTCGTCACACAGGGGGCCGGAGTTGACCTCCCGCTACTCGGGATCCATGTCGGACGGCCGCAGGTATACGTTGAGGAAGACGATACTCCGCAACTGGCTCGTCAACGGTTGCACCCCAACTCACCAGGCAGCAAGCGGAGTCTCGAACGGGAATTGGCCGCCACGAAAGTCGCCTTGAGCTATCTGCTGGAAGATGCGAACGTCGTAGCTCCCCCGAACTCAACCGATGCCGGTCCCAATGCTTCGGCAGCGACCAGTCCGGTCCCTGAACCACCAACGCCCGGTGCCACACTCGAAAATCCGACTCCAGTTCCGGCGACTTCGAAGAAGCCCGATGCCAAGCCAGTTCAAAAATGACGCAGAGATCGTTCTGGCGGGGTAGCCCCCATGTGGTCCAGCAATCTGGTATGATGGAGATCGCTCGGTCGGATGGCCAGGTGTTTTCCATCTGGATCCCGCACGAGCTCAACGCTGGGGTTCCACATGGGCGACGAACCTGTTTCGATTTATGCGGCAGAGAACACCATCGATGCCACATTGATGGTGCAATTGCTGGCAGACGCGGGAATTGAAGCCCGAATTGCCAGCAATGCGCTGGAGGCCGTTTCCGGCGAAGTGCCCTATCAGCTCATCTCGGTACCGGTCTGGGTTCGCCGCCCGGACGCTGCTCGCGCGCTCGAAGTCATTCGCGAACATCAGACGCGGCTGCAACGAAACTAACGGCCGCGTCGCGCGGTGGCCGAGCGGCTACATCGAATGTTGATACTTCTGAATCACGGCTTCCGGAAGACGCCGCAGGAATTCAGGGGGCATGCCATTCCAAGCTCCGTGTGTCGTACTTGAAATGCCATTGGCCTCGTCGTGAACGTGTACTCCCACTCCCTCAATGTAGGTCCAGAACCGATCCTTGTCATCCCAAGCCCCGAACCAGGTTTGTGCCCGAACAAAGGACATCGTCGAGGAGGGTGTTCTGTTTGGCGAGTTCGCAGAGACGGTTACCGTCCCCGGCCCGGTGCCTATCGAGTTAAAGGTCACAAGGCCGTTGCCGTGAGGTGAGCGGAATGTCCCGTAGCTCTCGATGATCTCGCCGGCCGGAGTGTTACGAGGCCAATTGAAATAGCAGATTGCGACGAGGGCACACATCATCACGCACACCGTGACAGGTGTCGCGAGACGCGTGATCGTGGATTTGAATTTGCTGGCGTTCATGTGAGCCCTCTTTCGCTGTACCGCGTGACGCCCAAGTTATCTAACCCGCATTATGCCGTGCGACTAATGTTGATTGACACGCTAATTTCCAGCGCGGGCCGGCCCATTTACTTTAATCTATTCAATAACTTCCCAAAGACCAATTGTATGACCTGTGGTTAGCGTTGCCCATATGGCTACGCCCATGCAGGCACACAAGGCTGCCAGAACCGCCAAATAAACGATCACAAGTTTGCAGCCGCGAATGCCGCGTGACTGGAAAGCATAGAGTGGAAAGCCCACGATGAAGGCCAGCACCAGGATAATCCTTGTCAGCCTGCCGATTCGAATGTCGCGTTCTTTCGCGTCCACGAAGCACCACGAGACCCCCAGGATCCACAGTGGTGCTCCGACCAGAAATTCGAGTATTGGTTCGTTGTCGGGAAGAAAACAGATCAGGACTCCCATGATCGGAGCGTATGCGAAGAGCGTCAACATGATGCGACGTTTTGATTGACGATCCTCGACTGCAGCCCCGCTGGAGTTGGCATCGGTTATAGGAAGTCGCTCATCAGCCTTCATGAGGCGACCACGGATGCCGCGTCGCATAGCAAGGTGCACGACGCCAAGGATTAATCCGAGTCCACCACCGACCACGAACGTCCAGAAATGAGACCGGGTCCAGTGATGGGGATCTGGATCGGCCAGCAAGTACCCGCCATGGATGCTGGTCATCCAGAATTCAAAGGCGGCGAGGAAACCTAAACCGGTCAACGCAATCCATCCGCCGAGGACGCAGGCCCAATGTGTGGAGACCGCGGATTGGAGTCTAAAGCTTTTCATTCCCCGCCTAATGTTCCAGGCTACCGATCTTCCCCGTGCCAGACAAACAGGCCCTGCAGCAAGGGCCAATTGACATCGTCGAACTGCTTTCCGGAGAGCAACACCGTGATCCCCCGGAAGGTGATGTTTTGCCCCGTCCCCGAATACAGCGGTAAGCGGTCTTGAACGTGCATGTGAATGTGTGGCCCGCTAGTATTTCCCGAGTTACCGCATTTGCCAAGCGTCTGCCCGGCCTTGACGCTTTGCCCCACCTTCACCTTGAGTGACCCTTTCTGGAAATGTGCGAGATACACAAATTCCGCAGGCCCGGCTTCGATGGCGACGTAGTTACCAAACGCATTCTGCTTGTCGGTCGTGCCGATGGGATTATCGACTGCGCCGTCGTGAACCGTGCGTACGACTCCATCGACAGGGGACAAGACATTCTGCCCCCAGCCATAGAAATCTTCGACTTTGTCCCCCTTACCGCTGGTGAGGCCGCGATTGGTCGGACCACCCGTTTTCAGGAAGTCGACGGCGAACCATTGTGACTGTTCGCGCATATGGTGATTGACGTTGATCGTGTCACCACCCGCAAACACGAACCAGCGGCCCTCGAACGGCAGGCGATAGTCCGCAGCCGTGACAGTGGATGCTGTCATTGAAATAAATAAGGCAACGAGGGCCGGCAGCAGGGTCTTCATGTTTGACTCGAATGTGAAGGGGAATGTCCAGGTTAGATAGCCCGCGTTGGGCGGCGCGAGCGACCGTTGATCTTACCCTAAGTGTTACCGCGGCACCCACAGGATCGAACCGCCGGTGAGATTGTTTTGCTATTCATACGTCTGCCCAAGATACAAAAAGTCCGCGAACATCTCCCACGAAATCTCTAGCAGTTCATCGGATTGAGGCTCGTCCCACCCCGTGCCAGCAATCGCGCATTCCAGGTAAGACGCTGGATCAAAGTTGAACCAGCGGTCGCCACGCGGCGAGTCGATTCCACCCCACCGGTGCTCATTAGCAAGGGTTCCGCAGGCCTCCATCTCACGCAGGTCAATAATTTGTCGAATGGCGGTAGATAGCCACCCTCGATACCCGACCCCATCCGCTTTTGAGCTTTCATAGGCCGTACTCCAGGACTCGTCAAAGTCCATCGGCGGTGCCTCAAATGCATCCGACAGCAGACCGTAAAACTCGGCTGTCAATAATCCCGTTCGGGTCTCCAGTGAGCGCGTCAGGTTGACCAGAGCGAGTAGATAATGCTCAAGCGTGCGATCACCGGAACGATGACGCTCACTAAGTTCACAGATTGCTTGATAAAGATCACAGCCGGTCATCCGAGTTTTCCATTCCGTTGCGAGTTATCCACAATTCGAGAATTAACCCACGTTGTACCGCGCGAGTGACCGGTGATATTACCCCAAACTCGACCGCGGTACTGGCTCGTTCTTCGATTCCTCGGAGAGCAGAGCCAGATCACCCACGATGACTTTCGTCGTAGCCACGGCGAGAAGTGCGCCGCATGCCAGTTGAACGAGGGCCATGATCAATCCTGCCGCGGGCAAGCTCACGCCCCAGGTCCATAAACCCCACAGATGAGACAGCACCAGATAGAACGCCAGCGTGATCGCCATGGTGCGCGGCAGTGTGGTCATTAACAGTGTCACAAACGCGATCCAAGCCACGCCAAAGCCGATGAAGGCGATGGGGTGAATGGCCAGAAAGTACGCGAGAATTGGCTGCCCTTCATGCAATGTTGAGTAGTCTCCTGCCCAATACTGCTGCGGCTGACCAAGCAGCGTCCGCAGGTAGTCTGCGAAGATCGCCGGAAATGCTGGCAAGAGAAGCCACAGACGATGCCGCCGTACCATGATTCGTGTTCCGCCGTTCGTAAGCGCGGATTGTCTTTCTCTGCGCGATTCAGGAGACCTCTACTTGGCTACTTGGCACCAGTTTTCGGTAGGGTGAGATGACGTTTCAGAACCGACTTGACACTCACTCGTCTGAGTCCTCTAGTTCGTCCGTGTCCTCCTCGTCCTCCTCGTCCTCCCTAAAGTAGCGTGCCATTCCCAACGCGGCCCCCAGTTCGCGGGCAATCAAGTCGACCGTTGACTCATCTTCGGCTCCGTCCACGTCAAAGATCACAGCGTCCCCGAGAGGAGGCGACGTATTGTGCAAGTACGAAGTCGCAGTCGCGCCCGCCCAGCGGGGCTCGCTGAGAGACACAAACACGACTTTGCCGAAATAGAGCCGGTGGGCGTTGAGAAAAATATCGGGTGCCCCCAGCCCGATCAGCCGGTCAAGCCCCGCCTGCACATAGGCATCGCCTTGTGCCCAGTCAATCACCGCGTCCGGGAACTGCCGGAGTAATCGCTGCACGAGCTCCGCGGAGGGAATCTCGGGCGCGCGTTCCCAGGCTTCAACGCAGAGTCTGATTTCCATGGGATGCATCCATTGGCCTGAATCACATTGGGTCGTTTGGTCGGGCGTAGGAATGGTGACCTGGCGACCATCTATTCCACGGGGTCCGATTCACTCCACAGCAGGTCCTGGGATGACTCTCCGACGGCGCGGAGTTCAGTTTCCAGTTGCGTCAATTCATCTTCTACGAAAAAGTCTATCTGAGTTTTGCACTCCATGCAGCAAGTGACGAATCCCGATCGACCTTCTCCGCGCGGCCAGGTTTCCACGGCGGTATCAACCGGGACCCAGGTCAGGTCATCCGGCAGTTTGCCGCAGTCGGGGCAGGCGTGCGCCTGATCGTGAAACTCGGCTTTGGTGAACTCGATGGACGCGCCGAAGAAGGATTCTCGCGTCTCCAGAACCCGTTTGATATAGCGCCATGGAAAGGGCCGACAGTTCATCATTTCTTAATCTCGATAGGGCCTTCGCTCCGAGTCAGACGTCGCTGGGGACACTGTTTAACGACCGAGTACAGTCGCGAAACAGTGGCACGGAAGTGGAATTGTCTCACGATCACTCCCAGTTATCGGCTCCAGCCGTCTGGATGGTACGGACGAAGCCGCTCGATGTGGAGTCGATCGTGCTCGGCAGATTCGAGAAAGTAGTAGTACAACCATTCCTCAATCGAGTCCGCACACTGTTCGACCTCCCATTTACTATAGTCAGGAACAGCGCGGGGCCAGTTCGACACAAGGCCAAACGGATGTTCACAAAAGACCATGG